>JBEKWT010000498.1:0-3172 GCA_049512795.1 Occallatibacter sp. | reverse complement strand
AGCGGCGGAGGCGGCTTCCATGGTGGAGGTGGCGGCGGCGGCTTCCACGGTGGTGGCGGCGGCCACGGCGGTGGTGGACACCGGTAATTCTGGGCTGGTAATTCCCGGCCGGTCATTCCGGCTTACGGCGGAAGCTTTAAGTTCCGCTGATGGATGACAAAGCCCGCTTGCCTCGGCAAGCGGGCTTTTTGTTTGTGCTTGAGCCGCAACGCTAACCGCGCCAGCTCCGCTAGCCCCGCTGTTTCCCCGCCAGCTCCGCCAGCTTGTCGGCAATCCGCTCAGCCGCGCCCGGATGCGCCTGCGTGCGCGCAGCAGCGGACATCGCGGCGAGCCGCTCCGGATCGCTGAAAAGGCCCGTGAGTACCAAGAACAAGGTGTCGGGAATCTCCAGATGGCTTTCCTCCAGCATCATTGCAGCCCCGGCGTCGACCATGGCTTCGGCGTTGCGCCGTTGGTGCTGGTCGGTCGCAGCGGCAAAAGGAATCAGCAGCGCGGGCTTGCCGGCCGCCGCTTCCTCGGCCACAGTCGATGCGCCGCTGCGCGACATGATCAAGTGCGCCCGGGCAAACTCCGCCGCCATCTTGTCGAGGAACGGCCGCACCAGCCAGCGCGCGGGGTCGGCCCCGCTGGCCGTGTAAGCGGCATGAGTGGCTTCAAAGTTGCGCATTCCGCTCTGGTGCAGAACCGTGAGACCGGGAACCGCATCGAGCAGAGACTTAATGTTGTGCGGCAAATGGATGTTGAAGAGCCGTGCCCCCTGCGAGCCGCCGAAGACAAGCAAGTGCGGTGCGCCCGACGGCGCTTCAAGCGAAAAAAACTCCTGCCGCACGGGAACGCCGGTGACTTCAGCGTTGCGGAACCATTTTGCCGCTTGAGGAAAGTTGATGGCCGCGGCCTGCACCCGCTTGCCCACGAGCCGGTTGGCCAGGCCCGGCATCGCGTTTGGCTCAAAGGCCATGGCGGGAATCTTGAGCCGTAGCGCGGCGAACATCGCCGGCCCTGAGGCATAACCGCCTACGCCGAGTACCGCACTCGGCTGGAACTCGCGCATCAGTTGCTTGCAATCGTCAATGCTGCGCGGCAAACGGGAGAGGGTCCGCAGCCGCGTCATCAGCGAGACGCTTTTGAGCGGGCCCACATCGATCAGCTTGAGCGGGAATCCTGCCTCAGGCACGAGACGCGACTCGAGACCGCGCGCAGTGCCGACCATGAGGACTTCAGCCCCGTGCCGCTCGACCAGCGCGCGCGCCACGGCCAGCGCGGGAATGATGTGCCCGCCCGTGCCGCCGCCGGCAATCAATACGCGGAGGGTCGACAAGTTTGTTTCACCCTATGAGCTAGAGAGGTTCTCCAATTGGTGTAGAGAAAGCCACCCACGCTAAGGGTCGTCTTCCTTTAAGAAAACGACCCCATGAACGATGCTGGATACTCCACAGAAATTGGAGAACCGCCGTAAGCTGCTTGAGAACTATGATCTCCCATGCCTCAAAGAAGGGCACATGGGCAGCCGCCAACCCGGCTGGATAACAGAAAAGCATCCTCCGCTGGAAGATCAGGTGAGGTACCGTGGCTTGGCATCCCCTTTTTAGAAATCGTCCCTGGGCCGGCGACCCTTATCGTGCGTGTATTCCGATCGTAGTACCACCGGCCACTTGCTCAGGTGCAATGTCAAAACTGTAACTGCCGCCCGCTGTCGTCATAACTTCATCGGATTGCACGGCGCCAGACGGCATCCCCGACAGTGGGTATCCCCGGAGGTAGAGACGGAGGACCAGCGGTCCCGGAAGGCGCTGCCATGTCAGGTCTGCCTGGTACATCATCGTGCTAAGCAACGCAACTTCGTTCCCTTGTCTGATCTGCTTAAACCCGATTGTCTTGACCAGGAACATGGCAGGCGCGAACACGCAGTTCGTGGCATCTTCACCGCAAGGTTTTCCCCCTTTGCCCTTGGGTGGAATGTTGGGAACAACGATACTGCCGTTATCGTATATGGATGCCTCCACGTTCCAAAAACCAGCCGCGACGTGGACGTGGACCGTCACCAGGTCGGATGACTCGTTGCCTTTGAACGGTGACACCTCCCCACGCGCAAACTTGTAGGCCGCTGACGCTCCGCTGGCAAACAATAATGCGAACAACGTTGTGATCACGCAGGAACGCACAAACGAGCGTCCCGAACGTTTCTGTGGCGATGCGTTTTCGAGCTTTCCATCTGCTTTGCGCCCGAACACACGAAGGACCATTCTGAGAATTCCCATTATCCAGAAACCCCTTTCCCGTCGCTGATTTGGCCCGATTGTATCGCTTCAGAGGCGGACTGCACGACCCAGGCAGTATTTGCAGTGGAAAAACCTGGCGATTCCCTGCCGTCCCGGACTTGCCCGCGAATTGGCCGCGCCGCCTCTCCTGTTCCCTGCTCCCTTGGTCCCTGCTTCTCTCACTCGGCTCGTCGCGAGATATTCAGCAGAACCCCAATGCTGGCCAGTGTGCAAAACAGCGAAGTGCCTCCGTGCGAGATCAGCGGCAAGGGAATGCCTTTGTTGGGAACCAGCGAAAGCACCACGCTGATGTTAAAGAAGGCTTGCAGCAGAATCGTAATCGTGATGCCGAAGGCGGCCAGCCGCGCAAAGGGATCGCTGCAGCGGAAGGCCGTGCGCAATCCGCGGACACCAAACAGGCCAAACAGCAGCACGATGAACATGGCCCCAACGAAGCCCAGCTCCTCGGCGATGTTGGCGAAGATGAAGTCGGTCGCAGCCTCGGGCAGAAAAAACAATTTCTGCATCCCTTCCATATAACCGTGGCCCGTCAGCCCGCCTGTGCCCACGGCAATTAGAGATTGATAGATGTGATAGCCGGCGCCCTGCGGATCGGATTCGGGATTGAGGAAGACAAGCATGCGCGCCCGCCGCCATGGAACCATGAGCAGCAACGCGGCCAGCATGGGCAGCGCAGCGGCGACCGCGCCCAGCAGCACCTTCCATTCCATCCCCGCCAGAACCAGAATCATTGCCGCCACACCCGCCAGCACCAGCGCCGTTCCCAGGTCTGGCTGCGCCGCCACAAGCACGACAAACAGGCCGGGAATGAGGGCCGCGGGCACGAGCGTCCCCTTCCAATCGCGCATCGCGTTGAGGCGCGTTTGCAAAAACCATGCCAGAAACAGCACCAG
>JBEKWT010000497.1:0-3178 GCA_049512795.1 Occallatibacter sp. | reverse complement strand
CTCGATCCCACCATTCGCACTGCAAAAGTCCGCATCGAGGTTTCGAATCCCGGGCCGTTCCGCCTCGGCATGTACGTCACCGCGACGCTGTTGAGCCGCGACACCGTTGCGCATGCCGTTGTGCCGGCCACCGCAATTCTCCACCTGCACGATCGCGACTGGGTCTTTGAGCCCGCCGGCAACAACCAGTTCAAGCGCGTCGAAGTCACTCCCGGCGACATGCTGCCGAATAACATGCAGGAAATTCTCTCTGACATCGCGCCCAGTCAGCAGGTGGTCAGGAACGTCCTTGAGCTCGAAGCCACGGCGGAGGCGCAATGATCCGGAAGCTCGTCGACTTCGCGCTCCATAACCGCCTTATGGTGCTGGCCATCGGAATTGTTCTCTTCGCCTGGGGCATCGTCTCTTTTCATCGCCTGCCCGTCGAAGCTTATCCCGACGTTGCCAACAATTATGTCGATGTCATCGCGCAGTGGCCCGGCATCTCTGCCGAGCAAATCGAGCAGCAGGTCACCATCCCGCTTGAAACCGTGATGAACGGCATTCCCGGAGTGGCGCACGTCCGCTCCTGGTCCATCTTTGGGCTCTCCACTGTGGAAATGGTCTTCGGCGAAGGCACAACCAACTTCGAAAATCGCGAGCACGTACTCGAGCGGCTTTCGCAGGCGAGCTTGCCTCCGGGTGTCGTCCCCCAAATGGGCACGGACTGGAGCCCGGTCGGCCAAATCTACTTCTACACCCTGGAAAGTTCCAACCCGGAATACGACGTCATGAATCTCAAGACGCTCGAAACCTGGGTGATCGAGAAAAATCTGAAATCCGTTCCCGGCGTCGTCGACGTCAACCCCTTCGGTGGGCCCACCCGCGAATACCAGGTGCTCATCGATCCCAACAAACTCATCTCCTACGGGCTCAGCATTAGCCAGGTGGAACAGCAACTAACCAACAACAATGCAAATGCCGGCGGAAGTTTCATCGAGGAAGGCGAGCAGGAGGTCAATGTCCGCGAAGTCGGCCTCATTCGCGACATTCAGGATATCGGCAACACGGTTGTGACCACCAAAGGCGGCACTCCCGTTCGCGTCAAGGATATCGGCGTCGTCACTCAGGGGCCGGAGATTCGCCTCGGCCGGTTTGGTCGCGCCGAACACCTGCCCGACGGCAGAATCCTCGACAATGACGACGTGGTTTCTGGCATCGCGGCGCTGCAAAAGGGTGCCGATGCGCAGCCCACGCTCGTCGGAATCCATCAGAAGGTGAATGACCTCAACGACCAGATCTTGCCCAAGGGGGTCAAGATCAGGTCTTTCATCGACCGAAGCGAACTGCTGCATTTCACCACCCACACTGTTCTCAGCAACCTCACCGCGGGAATGATCCTGGTGGTCATCATTCTGTTTCTCTTTCTCGGCAACGCGCGCGGCGCGCTCATCGTCGCTGTCACCATCCCGTTCTCTTTGCTCTTTGCCGCCACGTGTCTCGACCTGGCGCACATTCCCGCCAATCTGCTTTCGCTCGGCGCACTGGACTTTGGCATGGTCGTTGAGGGAGCCGTTGTGATGGTCGAGAACATCGTTCGGCACCTCTCGCACACCGGCGACGCGCGCCCACCGCAGGATAAGATTCGCGACGCCGCTCATGAAGTGCAGCGGCCGGTTTTCTATTCCATCGCCATCATCATCACCGCTTACCTGCCCATCTTTACGCTGCAGGCCGTCGAAGGCCGTCTCTTCCGCCCCATGGCGTTGACGGTGGCATTTGCGCTCCTGGGCGCGCTCATCTATTCCATCCTCCTGGCGCCTGTCTTGAGCAGCATGTTGCTCAGCAAAGGCGCGAAGGAGTGGAAGAATCCGGTGATGGAATATCTGCGGGAGCGCTACCGCAAGAGCGTCACCTGGGCCATTCATCATCAACTGGTAGTGCTTACCGGTGGCGCGGTCGCGCTTGTCCTGGCAGTCTTTCTGGTCTTCAGCGGCATCATCGGCTCCGAGTTCCTGCCTCACCTGGATGAGGGCGCGCTCTGGGTTCGCGGCGAGCTTGACCAGAGCGCCGGTCCCACTGACGGCGTCCGCGTTGCCAATGAAGCCAGAATCCTGCTCTGCTCGTTTCCTGAAGCCACTGACTGTACCAGCCAGACCGGCCGCCCCGATGACGGCACCGATCATACGGGCTTTTTCGACACCGAGTTCTTTGTTGGCCTCAAGCCAAAGAACCAGTGGCGCCCAATCTTCCACAAGAATAAGGACAACCTGATTGCCTCGATGCAGGAGGAACTGGAAAAGAAATTCCCCGGAGTCAGTTGGGGATTTTCGCAGCCCATCGAAGACAACATGGAGGAGGCTGTCAGCGGGGTCAAGGGCGAACTCGCGACCAAGGTCTATGGCAGCGACCTGCACGTGCTTGAAGACACCGCCAACCAGGTTGCCGCCGTCATGAGCCATGTCCGGGGCATTGAGGATCTGGGAGTTCTGAATGTGACCGGCCAGCCCGATCTGGACTACGTGGTCGACCGTCAGGCGGCCGCGCGCTGGCAAATCAACGTAGCCGACATTCAGGACGCCATCCAGACTGCCGTCGGAGGCAACGCGGTAAGTCAGGTTCTCAAGGGCGAGGAAGTCTACAACCTCACCCTGCGCTACCTTCCCGAATATCGCAGCACCCGCGATGCCATCGACAACATTCGTTTGCTGTCGCCGTCGGGCGAGCGCGTTTCCCTCGCTCAGCTCTGTACCGTGAATGAAGCCGATGAAGGCTCTGAGATCTATCGCGAGAACAACCAGCGCTACGTCGCCATCAAATACAGTGTCCGCAACCGAGCTTTGGGCGACGCCGTCCGCGAAGCCATCCAGAAAGTCAACGCGCAGGTCAAGCTGCCGCGCGGTTATCACATCGGATGGGAGGGCGAATTCCAAAGCGAATTGCGCGCCGAAGCGCGCATGCTGATCATCGTGCCCATCACCGCGCTTCTCATCTTCATCATTCTTTACTCCATGTACAAGTCGTTCAAGTGGGCCATCCTGATTATGGCCACGGTGGCCATGGCCAGCATTGGCGGCCTGCTGGTGTTGCTGGTTACCGGCACCGAGTTCAGCGTTTCTTCTGAGGTTGGCTTCCTGGCGCTCTTCGGAGTTTCCGTCCAGTCAGGTGTCATCCTGCTGGAATACATCAACCAATTGCG
>JBEKWT010000496.1:0-3291 GCA_049512795.1 Occallatibacter sp. | reverse complement strand
AGATAGGCGTCGTCGGCGGTAATGGTCTCCCCAGTGGAGAGCGTGAGCCGGGAGTCGTAGACATTCGCCAGGCTGGGACCGCGGGCGTCGGGCCGCGTGTTGTGGCACGCATTGCAGCTCAGGCTGGCGAACAGCCGCTCACCGTCCTGGGCCAGCGAATTGCCGCTCGTCGAGCTCTGCAGCCACTTCCTGAAGTCGTCGGGGGTCATCACCACCACGTCGCCGATCATCTGCGAGTGGTTGGTGCCGCAGTATTGGGTGCAGAAAAGGTGATACGTGCCGGGTGTAGTGGCCTCAAACCAGACTGTCGTATAGCGGCCCGGAATCGCCTCGCGCTTCACGCGAAACGCCGGGATGGAGAAGCTGTGAAACACGTCCTGCGAGATGAGCGTCAACTGGATTGGACGGCCCGTGGGCACGTGCAGGGCGTTGATCTCGTGTTGGCCGCCGGGGTGCTCGACCTTCCACATCCACTGCTTGCCCACCACGTAGATGTTCATGGCGTTGGCCGGCGGCGTGTAAATGCGGAAGTAGAGCAGAGCCCCCCACACGAACATGATCAGGAAAAGGCCCAGGGGAATGATGGTCCAGGTGGCCTCGAGAATTGTGGAGCCTTCGATTTGCACCGCGTGCGGATGGCGCTTCTTGCTGTAAAGGATGGAGAAACCGACAATCAGCAGAACCACGAGCGTCAGCCCGACCAGGCTGACCAGGACCATGAAGAAATAGAGCGCATCCATTTCGGGCGCAATCTTGGATGCTTCGGGCGGAAAGAGCGCGAAGTGGGTCAACCATTTTTGTAGAAACTGCCACAATACTGGGCTGATGTGGTCCATTCCCTTATCCGTTCACTTTCTTTTCCGTACTTATGGTCCCTTTTCCCGCCGGGTGATCGTGCTTGTAGTCGCGGCGGAACATGACCAGCATGAATCCGCCCAAAAGCACCACCGTAAGGAACCCTCCCAACTGGATCACGCGCGCAATGATCAGATCGTGCGTGTTGGTGGTGGGATCGTAGTGGTAGCAGTAGGTAAGAATGTTGTCTACCGGTGACCCGATGCGATTCGACGAAGCTTCATCCAGGCCCAGGAGCATGTCCTTGGGCGAGTATTCGACTCCCATGTAGTACTGGGCCAGCTTTCCCTCCGGGGTCACGATCTGAATCGAGCTGGCGTGCGCGTATTGCATCTGGTTGCTGCCCGGCACCGTGAGCTTGACGTAGCGAAAGCCTACCGCCTGGGTGAGCGCATCGATATTCGGTTGAGTGCCGGTAAGGAAGTGCCATCCGCCGGCCGTTTCGGGACGGCCATAACGCTTCACATATTCGCGCTTCTTTGCCGCCGCCAGGTCAGTACCCTCGGTGGGATCGATGCTGACCACGATGATGTTGAAGTCCTTGCCGGGAACGTAGCGAACCATTTCGAGAGCGCTGGTCAGACCGTCGAGTTCCTCGGAGCAAAGCATCGGGCAGCGATAGTAAACCAACGCCAGAATCGCGGGGTGCTTGCCGAAGTAGCTAGCCAGCGTCACCTGTTGCCCTGCGTCGTCAGTGAAGGCAAGATTGAGCGGCAACTGCGAGTTGAGTCGCTGATCGATGCCCACGCCGCTGAGCAGCGTCGGCGGCCTGTCGTTTGTTGGACCTGTTTCCTTGTCGCCGTAACTGGAGACCTGCGCGGAGAGAAGCGGCGCAGCAAAGCAAAGCACAATAGCGCCCGTGGCGGCTATTGCCGAGTTGCGCAAATGTCTCCGGATTGTGCGTCCCGACGGCATGGCTATTTTTGCGCTCCCTCTTGCTGCCTGACGGCTTCCTGCTCCGCCTCTTCCTGCTCGTAGCTGGTGCGCGCAAATCCGTTGGTCAGCGGCACAGTGACGGTTGGCGTACTTTCGCCGGTCATGGGCTGCTGCGTTTGAACCGCCGGCGCTACCGGCAACCCGCGTTGCGCAATCAACTGCATGGCCTGCCCTATGGGAATTCTTACCGTCCCCTTCGACTGATCGACCCAGCTGTAGTTGTTCAGCAGCAGATCCTCGCGCGCATGCAGATCGGCAACGTCCTGATCGCCGTCGTCGGTCAGCAATCGCGGTGTGGGAAAGGTTTGCGTAATCTCGGCCACCTTGTTCTGCAGCTCGGGACTGGAGGGCATGTTGCCCAGTTGCCGCACATCCACCGTCTTGGTCCACTTGCTGTTGGGTCCGTCTTCCTTGTTCATGTGCGCGTTGATCACTTTGCCGATGCCGTAGCAGAGCATCCCGACCACGGCCACAAAGATGAGCAGCGAGACCAGGAACACCGCGATTCCCGTTACGCTGGCGTCGCTCTGCTCAAATCCCGCCGCAGCGTCGACTTCGTGCTTTTCCGGATCGTGGCCCGGACCGGGATCTTGATCGGGTTGGTTATGCGTGGGCATGCTCGGGCTCCAGAATCTCCTTGAGATGCGGATCGTTCACCTGCACCAGCGGCCGCGTCTTCAGCTGCGTGCAGAAATAAGCCACCCAGAAGCTGAACAAAGCGACGGGCACCGCAACGTACTCGAGAATTCCCCAACTGAAATGCAGGTTGCGCGCGGCGTCTTTGAAGTTCGGCTCGATCAGCCAGAACATGTCGAAGGCGCGGGCGAAGATCATCCATTGGCACACGCGCACAATCCGCTTCTTGTTCCGCTTCAGGTCGCGCGACAGCAACATGGTGAACGGAATCAGCCAGTGAAAGATGAAATCGAGCGTGATGATGACGCCCCAGCCGCCGCGAATGCGGTCGAGATACCAGTTGATCTCATCCGGCAGGTTGCCCGACCAGATGATCAGGAACTGTCCAAAGGCCAGGTAGATATTGAGCATCACGAATGCAAACGTGAGCTTGCCCAGGTCATGTTGCTCGGTCTGGCGCAGGATGGTCTTGAAAGGCTCGGCTTTGGAGAGCGATACGGCGACGATGATGGAGAATGCGAGCGTCGCATATCCCTGTCCGACGAGGAACAGCAGGCCATAGACCGACGAATACCATGTGGGATCCATCGACATGACCCAGTAGATGGCCGCGGCAGTCATGGTGATCGCGTAGACCACGATGCCGGGCCCGCTGATGTTTTCGAGCTTCTTGATCCAGCGCGGCGTGGTTTCCGGACCCTGGGAATCGCGCTTCAAGCCCAGCGTGTTGAGCCGCCATGCGTAGAATCCCCAGATGGCGAAGCAAAGAAGGCTGACACAGACAAACGAAGTCGGATTGAGCATCGGCCGCTTGAAGTCGAGGCAGTGCGCCTGAAGTTCGTTGATCGCTCCGGCCTTCAGCGC
>JBEKWT010000495.1:0-4617 GCA_049512795.1 Occallatibacter sp. | reverse complement strand
CGGATGCTGCGCAAGCGAGGGCGACGCAGATGGGGAGGATTGCAGAGGCGAGGCGGGGAAGCGGGTTTTTCATGGCGGAAGGATAGCAGAAAGGCAGGGACAAAGGGACCAAGCCACCCCACGGACGAGGACCTGTCCGTGGGGACCCCGGCAGGGACCAAGGGAACAAGGGACTGAGGGACCAAGGGGCTGAGGGACTGCGGGACTACGGGACTGCGGGACTACGGGACTGCGGGACTACGGGACTGACCATCGGATTGGTCTGAGATGCGAGGCGGAAAACGTTTCGAGAGAATCCGAGCCGCCGTGCAGGGAAGGACAACCCCCCACGGCCGGGACCAAGATGCGACCTGGTTTTCATTGTGGCCGGAGGCGGGCGTCTCTTTTGCTTCGGCCCTTTTGGTTGTGATATACACAGTGGAGTTTCTCTTCCCCGAGCAGGCCCCGCCCTTTTGGCTTTGTTCGTCTCACAATGAACGGGCTCACGTAGCGTCCGACGCAAGTATGCGAAAGGATCCCCCCTATGCGTGTTCCCTTTGCAATCGTCGTCTTCTCAGGCGTTCTGGCATTCCCACTCAGCGGCATGGCCGCAAGCGGCTCAACCATCACTAGCCCCACGCCGGGCAGCACGTTGACCTCGGCGTCGACGACCTTCACCTGGAACGCAGGCCCTGTTGGAACGACGGGCTACGGCCTCAACGTTGGCACAACGGGCGTTGGGTCTGCCGATCTGGTCAACATCGGCCCTCTGTCCGGCACCAGCGTGACGGTGAATCTGCCCACCAACGGAACCACCATCTACGTGCGGCTTTGGACAGAGCTCAGCGGCCCGACCTACCTCTACAACGACTACACCTACACCGAGTTCACGCAATCAGCATCCGCGATCATCAGCCCAGTGCCGAGCGGCACGTTGACCTCGGCAGCGACCACCTTTACGTGGAACGCAGGCCCTGCTGGAACGACGGGCTACGGCCTCAACGTTGGCACAACGGGCGTTGGGTCTGCCAATCTGGTCAATATCTATCCTCTGTCCGGCACCAGCGCGACCGTGAATCTGCCCACCAACGGAACCACCATCTATGTGCGGCTCTGGACAGTGCTCAACGGCGCGACCTTCCTCTACAACGACTACACGTATAGCGGGGCCTCTTCGTCACCGGGATTGGGCGGGTTGAGCTGCGCCAACGCATCGATGATCGCAACAGGGACGGACAACTGCACAGTGACGCTGAACGCGGCGGCGCCGAGCGGCGGCTTTGGTGTTAGCCTGGCCAGCAATAACGCGGCTGTTGTGGTCCCTGCCAGCGTAACCGTCGCTGCAGGAGCTACAACCGCCAGCTTCGCTGCCACCGTCTCATCGATCAGCACGGCTCAGACTGTTACGTTGACTGCAAGCGCCAACAGTGTTGCCAAGACCTTCGCGCTGCAGGTGGGGACGTCAGTGATTACGCTGAGCGTCAGCTCCTCCAGCCTAACCTTCGGCAGCATCAACGTTAATACAGCCGCGACGCAGACCATGACCCTGTCTTCGACGGGGACAGGGGCAGTCACCGTCAGCGCAGCCACCATGACGGGGAGTGGCTTCACCGTCTCCGGAGCGACTTTCCCGATCACCTTGAACCCCAATCAGACTGCTACGCTCACGGTGCAGTTCGATCCCACGGTTGCGGGGGCTGTTTCCGGCTCTCTCATGCTGACCAGTAACTCCTCGAGCGGCACGTCGACGGTGGTGAGTGTGAGCGGTACCGGGGTGCCGGTACTCAGTGGTCTGACCTGCGTCAGTGGGTCGATGACCGGGACGGGTACCGATAGCTGCACCGTAACACTGAACGCGGCAGCGCCGAGCGGCGGCTTAGCGGTTAGCGTGGCCAGCAACAGCGCGGTCGTGACCGTGGCTGCATCAGTAACTGTGGCCTCAGGATCGACCACGGCCAGCTTCACTGCCACGGTATCTTCGGTCAGCACGGCTCAGACTGTTACGCTGACCGCAAGCGCCAACAGTGTAGCCAAGACCTTCGCGCTGCAACTGGGCACGAGTTTGCCCGTGTTGAGCGCCTCGACCTGCGCTAGTGGGTCGATGACCGGGGCGGGTACCGATAGCTGCACCGTAACACTGAACGCAGCAGCGCCGAGCGGCGGATTTGCGGTCAGCGTGGCCAGCAACAACGCGGCCGTTGTCGTGCCTGCCAGCGTAACCGTCACTGCAGGAGCTACAACCGCCAGCTTCACTGCCACGGTCTCCTCGGTCAGCACGGCTCAGACTGTTACGCTGACCGCGAGCGCCAACAGTGTTGCCAAAACATTCGCGCTGCAACTGGGCACGGCGACGCCGACGCTCAGCACGAACGCCACCACGATTGCCTTTGGCACTGTGAATTTGAACTCGCCGGCGACACAAACACTGATTCTGACTTCGACCGGTAGTGCGGCGGTGACCGTCAGCGCAGCCACCGTGAGCGGAACCGGCTTCACGGTCTCCGGAGGCTCCTTCCCGATGACCCTCAATCCTAATCAGACGGCGTCGCTCAGTGTGCAGTTCGACCCCACTGTGGCTGGGGCGGCGACTGGCCAGCTATCCCTCACCAGCAACTGCTCCACGGGATCTTCCATGGAAGTCAGCCTGAGCGGAATGGGCGCAGCGGTTCCCTACGAGGTGAACTTGAGCTGGAATCCGCCGGCCAGCTCGACAGACCCGGTCGCCGGTTATAACGTCTATCGCGCGCCAAGCGGAAGCACCAACTATCAGCAACTTAATTCCGCCGCTGTTACCGGGACTGCCTACGTGGACACGACGGTTCTCAACAACCAGACTTACGGCTACATCGTGGAAAGCGTCGACGCCTCCGGTGTGACCAGCGCTCCCTCAAACGTGGCTGCAATACCCGTTCCGTAGAATTGGACTCCGCCGATCTGGGAGGCAACATTCAGACTCAGCAAGCGAAGCAATGTACGACCAAGAGGGGCCCATACGGGCCCCTCTTCTTGTAACTGCGCCGGCGAGGCAGTAGGAACAGCAAGTGGAGTCCCATCTGGAAGCGGGCAAATTATACGCAGTCATGAATAAATTACACGCAGCTTCGGCGTTCAGGGCGAGAGCCAATTCGCGGCCCTTTCTGTGCGCTGGGCTTCAAGGTCAGTTGTATGAAGAGCATGGAAATATCCACAGCCGATGCGATTGGTTTGGCACGGAAATTGCGGATAAGGAACCCAAAATCACGTTGAGAAACTGCACCAGTGATCCTCAATTTGAAACCAATCTTCAGCGAGTTCTTCAAGGATTCATTTGCATAGCGATTGCTGCCGGGGCACAAGAGCGTTGTGGCCTATTGCACTGCCTTGTCTCGCCGACAGCACCGAATGAGCGAGCTGGCTGACTCAACAAGAGCATCCAGGCGCCTGCAGACCCACGGCTGCGGCCATGGGGTAGTGCGCTTCGAAGAGGCTTTTACAATGATGGAGCTATGCGATAGTTCTTTTTGCAGGCCGTTGAAAGATGAATTGACAACGGCAGGGATAGCTTGTGGCCGTTTTTCACGGCGGAATTGCCAGGACACACATGTACGTGCTCGCGGCGCACAGCAAGGCCGCGGCCGTCGGATTCTCCTCTCCCACATTCTCATTTTGCTATCATGCTGCCTGGTGCTCGCATTTTGTGGTCGCATCGGTGGCGCGACTACAACAGCAGCATCCGTGATCACCAGCCCTACGCCCGGCAGCACGTTGACCTCGGCATCGACCACCTTCACCTGGAATACAGATTCTAGTGGCGTGATCAGCTACGGTCTCAACGTCGGCACATCGCCCGGCGGCGCCGATCTGGTCAACATCGGTCCTCTTTCCGGCCCCAGCGTGACTGTAAATCTGCCCACCAACGGAACCCTGATCTTTGTGCGGCTCTGGACAATCCTCGACGGCACGACCTACCTCTACAACGACTACACCTACACCGAGTTCGCACAACCTGCAACCATGACCAGCCCGTCCAACGGCAGCACGTTGACCTCGGCGTCGACCACCTTCACCTGGAACGCAGCCCTTGGCAGCGTGACAGGCTACGGCCTCAACGTAGGCACATCGCCCGGCGGCGCCGATCTGGTCAACATCGGTCCTCTGTCCGGCACCAGCACGACCGTAAATCTGCCCACCAACGGAACCCTGATCTATGTGCGGCTCTGGACGGTCATTAACGGCACGACCTACCTCTACAACAGTGCGGCTCTGGACGGTCATTAACGGCACGACCTACCTCTACAACAACTACACCTACACCGAGTTCACGCAATCTGGATCCGCAATCACCAGCCCATCGCCGAGCATCCCATTGACTTCGGCTTCAACCACCTTCACCTGGAGCGCAGGCCCCACCGGAACGACGGGCTACTATCTCTGGGTGGGCACATCGCTGGGCGGCGCCGATCTGGTCAACATCGGTCTTCCGTCCGGCACCACCAGCGCGGCCGTAACTCTGCCCACCAGCGGAGCCACAATCTACGTGCGGCTCTGGACGGTCATTAACGGCACGACCTACCTCTACAACAACTACACCTACACCGAGTTCACGCAATCTGGATCCGCAATCACCAGCCCATCGCCGAGCATCCCATTGACTTCGGC
>JBEKWT010000494.1:0-3325 GCA_049512795.1 Occallatibacter sp. | reverse complement strand
GCGATCGTGCAATCGACCAAGACCGCAGGCACGATAACCGTCGAAGCGAGCACTTTCGGGCGCGGCAGCACGGTCGCGCCGGCAAAAATCGAAATCGCGACAAAGCAGGTAGAGCTGAGGGCATCCGTCGCGTAGCGGCGGATGCCTGCTCTCGGCTTTGAGCTATTAGCTATTGGCAACCAGCTCTCAGCTCGTCGGAGCCGCTTGGAGGAGCGCGCACTCTGTGGGCTTTGCTGTCACGGCGCGGGCTTTTTGGGGCGGTTTGGCGTGGGGTGATGGACAACGGAGGCAGTGGTCGGCAGATCGCATTCCGGTGGGACGTGATGTGGATCACAGATTGCAGTCATCGCGGGTCCGCATACTTGGTTACCGTACTCAGGAGTCTGCCCGTGAATCGTTTCTGTGCGCGCATGTTCGGTTTCACCCTGTTCGTTCTTCTCGTTTCGGCTATTGCCCTCCAACCTGCCAATGCTCAGCAGGATCAAGCCACGCACGTAATGCATCGGCTGATTCCAGCCGGAGATACCTGTGCCACCTGCCACAAGGCGATCTATGACCAATGGAAAGCCAGCCCGCATGCCGCCAACGGTGTGGAATGCACCGTGTGCCATGGCGAGACAACAGCAAAGGACTTCGCGGGCAAGCCGGCGCTAAGCACATGCGACAGCTGTCACACCGATCAGGTGGCACAACTGAAGTCCGATCCATTCATGAATGGCAAGACGTGTGTGAGCTGTCATCAGGCACACGCCTTCGTGGAGCACAAGAAGGCGGCCCCGGCAGCCCAGTGATAGCAATTTCCAGGGCGTGACGGGGATGATGCGGCATTGGTGCTATCCCACCCTTCGCCAGAAAAAAGCGAAGGATGGGGCGCCCGGCAGATCCTTCGACTTTGCCGATGAGCGCTCGGCTCAGCATGATAGCGGCTGGGGCGGGGCATGGCCTCCATCCGGATGCGGCGTGGAATCCCTCTTAAGCGTGGGGCTCCTTTTCCTTGATCCTCGAAAAAAATCAGCAAACGGGAATGGCGACGATTTAGAATCGTGCCGCCAGCTCCAATTGGAGATTCCGACTGGCGCTCAATAAGGAAAGAGGCTCGTCGTGCACCGTGTTTCCATAGGAAAGCCCTGCTTCGCAGTTTTGATCGTCTTGTTGTTTTCTTCACAAGTACGTGCCGATTCGTCGAAGGATCTGCTCAACGCTATCAATTACTCTGACTTGGCAAAAGCGCAGAAGGCACTTCGCAAAGGCGCCTCGCCGGACACGGTGGACGCCAGCGGGACTCCGGTTTTAGTGGTGGCTGCGGGCAAATGCGAAGCGGACATTGTCGATCTCCTGATCAAATCGGGCGCATCGGTGGAGAAGTATGGCCAGTCCGCGTTCCAGGCTGCGACGCATTGCGATTGCTGGGAGTCGCAGGCGGCAGGGCCCAGCCGGACTGCGGTGGTTCTGCTGGAACATGGTGTAGTTTATCCAGCGCCCGGAGCAACGAAATGCACCGATGTATGGAGGGACGAGGCAACCGATGAGCTTAAAGCATTGGTAGCCAAGGGAAACGCGGCAGATCTGAACGCGGAGTTCGCCAAGCCCGACGAATTTGTGAAGCAATATGGCGACGTTTCCGCCAGTTTGCGTTCGGCGGTGAATACCGACAAGCTGGAGTGCGCGAAGCTGTTGCTGGAGAAAGGCGCCAATCCCAACCTTGGGGATGCGCGAGGAGAGACGCCGCTGATGTCGGCCGCGGACCAGGACCGCATGGACCTGGCACAGATGCTGATTGGCGCGGGCGCAGACCCCAGCCAGACAGATGCCGGCGGCCAGAGGGCCGTGGGATACGCGATCTTTTCGGGCGATGACGCCCTGATTCGGTTGCTCGTGCCAAGCGGCCAAACGCTATCGCTTTCGCTTGCGACAGTCGTGAAAGAGCATGAGGTTTATGTGTGGAAGACCTCGGGAGACGCCAATCCTGAAATGCACTGGAAGATTCAGAGTGGCCTTGGCACGGCCGATGTCACGCTGAAATCCGTAGCCGCGGAGAATCCGATGGTTTCAATGGCGGCGGGTGGATTGTCGTTTTTCGGCGATTTGGTTGGCCCCGGCGATGCTTTTCTCAAGCTCAGCCTGGCGCCCTCAGAGCTGAGTGATTCAGTCGTCTTCGATTCCGGAACCTGGCAGCCGGGAATAAACGGCAAGACTTTGTCCGCGCCGATTGCATTTCTTGCCCGATTGCCTGAAACCGGAGAGAGAATCTGGGCCGCGTCCGATGGCCAATCGGCGATTATGCTGCAACCGACCATTTCAATCTCGAAAGAGGGAAAAATCATGATCGGCGGCGCCATAGCGATCCTCGCCGGCAATCAATTCGGCACTTCGACCGTCACGGCGCAGAGCGCCAGCCTAAGCGGAACGATCCGTTTTCCGGCGGACCACGTGATGGAAGTCAAGCCCGGGTTTCGGATTCGCGGAGGCGGGCTTGAGTTTGATGAAACCGGGATCTCCTTGATGCCGGGAACCCGCTACGTGAAAGATTCGGCTACGCCGGCCGGTGCAAACTAGGTGCCTGACTCGGTCATTGAGCCGTGAGGCGCGTCAAGGTGATGGTTTCCTGCGCCTGCTCGTTGTTCAGCGTCACCGAGTTGGGTCCGTTGAACACGTACGCGTATCTCGATCCGGGCGGCTGTGGCAACGTCCACTCCTGCCATTGATTGCAACTGTCCCTGCGTGGATTGGTTGGATTTGGAACGCCCGGAACACCGCACCTTGGATTTGGAACGAACATCATCCGGGTCTTCGGCGACCAGTCTGTGACCGAAAACGCGATGGTGTTGGGCGCGATCAGCGCGTAGGGGCCGCCTTGCGCCGTCTGCGTGCCACCATTTGGCGGCACTCCCAATTGCGTGTATTGACCGTTGGCCTCAATCGTAATGGTCAGAGTACCGCTCTGAAGGGTCGTGCGCCATTGGCCGACCAGGCTGGATTGCGGCGCTTGTTGGAATGCCGGCGACTGTGGCAATGGTCCCGCTTGTGGCGTTGGTCCCGCATGTGGCACTTGTCCCGCTTGCGGACCGCAACCTATTGCTACGGCGCCGGCGAGAATCGCGGGAAGAATCAGGCGAAGAACAGCCTTGCTGGTCCCCGTGGGAATAGGGGAATTTTTCATAGAGACCTCCTGTGCTTTGGCTGGGGGGGATGCAGGGATGATAGCACCGGGGGTTTTGGACTGGAAGCCGGTTCTTTTGCAATGCCCGTTTCTCAGTTCTGATCGGCAGGGAGTAGAAAAGCGCGCTCCGGGCCGGAAGGGCGGATGACTCCTGCCCGGCTATTC
>JBEKWT010000493.1:0-7045 GCA_049512795.1 Occallatibacter sp. | reverse complement strand
TTAGGCTGATCACGGTCGATGTTCCGCTGGAAGAATTGCTGGTCAGAGTCAGTTGCCCGGCTGCCGCTCCCGCCGCCGTCGGATCGAACTGCACCGTCAGCGTAGCTGTCTGATTGGGGTTCAGAGTCAGCGGGAAAGTAACTCCGGAGATGGTGTAGCCACTGCCGGTCAGAGTAGCTGCGCTGACGGTCACCGCCACAGTTCCGGTCGAGGATAGGGTCAGTGTCTGCGTTGCAGGCGTATTCACGTTGACGTTGCCGAACCCGATGCTTCCAGCGCTTACACTCAGCGTCGGCACTCCCGCCCCCAACTGCAATGCGAAGATCTGCGCCACACTGCCCGCACTCGCAGTCAGCGTCACGGTCTGAGCCGTGCTGACTGAAGACACGGTGGCCGTGAAGCTCACGCTGGTCGATCCCGCGGCAACACTCACTGAGGCCGGCACGGTGACCGCCGTGTTGTTGCTGGTCAGGCTTACCGCAAACCCGCCACTGGCCGCGGCCACGTTCAGTGTGACCGTGCAGTTATCGGTTCCCGCCCCGGTCATCGATCCGCTCGTGCAGCTCAGCCCGCTCAACACTGGCACCCCCATGCCGCTTAGGCTGATCACGGTCGATGTTCCGCTGGAAGAATTGCTGGTCAGAGTCAGTTGCCCGGCTGCCGCTCCCGCCGCCGTCGGATCGAACTGCACCGTCAGCGTAGCAGTCTGATTGGGGTTCAGAGTCAGCGGGAAAGTAACTCCGGAGATGGTGTAGCCACTGCCGGTCAGAGTAGCTGCGCTGACGGTCACCGCCGCAGTTCCGGTCGAGGACAGGGTCAGTGTCTGCGTCGTGGCTGTATTGACGTTTACGCTGCCGAACCCGATGCTTCCAGCGCTTACGGTCAGGGTGGGAACCGACGACCCTAGTTGCAGGGCAAAAGTCTCGACGACGCTGTTGGCGCTCGCGGTCAGGGTCACGGTCTGAGCCGTGCTCACCGAGGTTACCGTGGCCGTAAAGCTGGCCGTCGTGGCTCCGGCGGCCACTGTGACTGAAGCAGGCACCGTAACGGAGCTATTGTTGCTGGCCAGGCTGACGATGAGTCCACCGCTGGCCGCCGCCGCACTCAACGTTACTGTGCAACTGTCTGTCCCGGCACCGGTAAACGATCCGTTGCTGCAGCTCAGGACGCTTAGCGTAGGCACCCCGCCGTTCAGCTGCAGACCGAAGGTCTGAGCTACACCGTTCGCGCTGGCGGTTACGGTTGCGGTCTGAGCTGTGCTGACCGCGGATACGGTAGCCGTAAAGCTGGCCGTCGTGGCTCCGGCCGCCACAGTCACTGAAGCCGGCACAGTAACTGCGGTGTTATTGCTGGCCAGGCTTACCGCAAACCCGCCCCCGGCCGCTGCGGTGTTCAGTGTGACAGTGCAACTATCGCTACCAGCCCCCGTGATTGACCCGCTGGCGCAACTCAGTGCGGTCAGCGCCGGCACACCCGTGCCGCTCAGGTTGATCAACGTCGAGGTCCCGCTCGACGAATTGCTGGTCAGAGTGAGCTGGCCCGTGGCCGCTCCTGCTGTGCTTGGGTCGAATTGCACAGTCAGCGTCGCCGTCTGATTGGGGTTCAAAGTGAGCGGAAAAGTAGCTCCCGAAACCATGAAGCCGGTTCCGGCCACGCTAGCCGCGCTAACTGTCACGGCTGAGGTGCCGGTCGAGGATAGAGTGACCGTCTGACTCGTCGCTGTGTTCACGTTGACATTGCCGAACGACAGGCTGGACGAACTGACGCCGAGTGAGATTGAAGCCGCTTCCAACTGCACGCCGGCGAACGCGGAGAAGCCTGTCGCGTTGGCCGAAACGGTCACGGCTTGCGCCACGTTTACGGCGGAGACAGTTGCGGAAAAGCTCCCGCTCGTGGAGCCGGCCGCCAGCGTCATTGAGGCTGGTACCACGAAGGACGAATTGTTGCTGGTCAGGCTTACATTCAGGCCGCCACTGGGTACAGCCGTGCTCGTCGTCACCGTGCAGTTGTCGGTACCCGCTCCCGTAACCGTTGTATTGGTGCAGCTCAACTGGGTCAGTCTAGGCACTCCCCTTCCCCGTATCCCGATTCTCTTCAAATTCCCATCGGATGAGTTGCTGGTCAGGTCGAGCTCACCCGTCGCCGAGCCTGTAATAGTGGGATCGAACTGCAAAGTGACTGTTGCGGCTTGATTGGGGTTCAGGGTCAATGGGAACGTGGCCCCGGAATCAGCAAACCCGGTCCCCGTCAATGAAGCCGCGCTGACCGTCACGGCTGAAGTCCCCGTTGAAGTTAGGGTAAGGGTTTCCGTGGCCGGAATACTCGTAACCACATCGCCGAAATCGATGCTGGATGTGCTTAAACTCAGGATCGGCGATGATGAGGCGTTCAGATCCAGCGTGAAGATTTCCGAAACGCTGCCCGCACTCGCCGTCAGAATAGCGGTCTCTGCGGAATTGACCGGCGACACGTTCACTGTAAAGTTGGCGCTGCTTGAACCTGCCGCCACTGTCACTGAGGCCGGCACGGTCGCCAGCGAATTGCTGCTGGAGAGACTCACCACAAAGCCGCCGTTCGCCGCAGCTGTGTTCAAAGTTGCCGTGCAGCTGTCAGTTCCCGCCCCGGCAATAGTCCCGCTGGTGCAGTTCAGAGCACTCAGCACCGGCACTCCCGTGCCGCCCAGGCCCACCACCATCGACGTCCCGTTCGAAGAGTTGCTGCTCAGCGTCAGTTGCCCGGTCTCTGCTCCTGCTGCGCTCGGGTCAAACTGCACGCTCAGTGTTGCCGTCTGACCTGGGGCCAGTGTCACCGGCAGGCCTCCGCCTGTGAGGCCAAAGCCGGCGCCCGTCAGCGACGCCGCGCTTACGGTCACCGGCACCGTTCCCGCTGATGAAAGAATCAATGAATTCGTAACCGCCGAGTTCACGGGTACGATGCCAAAAGCCAGGTTGTTGGCGCTGATCCCTAAAACGGGAATTGCTGCGCCCAGCTCGAGAGCGAACGTCTGCGCCACACCGCCAACGCTGGCGGTCAACGTAGCCGCCTGTATCGTCGTGACCGGCGAGACACTCGCGGTAAAATCCACGCTGCTCGCGCCTGCTGGCACCGTTACCGAGGCCGGAATCGCTACGGCGCTGTCGTTGCTCGCCAGGGCCACATCCAGGCCGCCGCTGGCCGCGGTTGCATTCAGTGTCACTGTGCACGCGTCGCTGGATGCTCCAATAACCGATCCGTTTACGCAATTCAGCCCGGTCAGCATCGGCACGCCCATGCCGCTCAAGGCAACCGTCGCCGAGGACGCGTTCGACGCGTTGCTGGCAATGGCCAGTTGGCCGGTTGCCGACCCTGACCCGGTGGGGTCGAATTTGATAGTAAGTGTAACGCTGGCGTTGGCGCCGACACTCATCGGCAAGCTGCTTCCGCCGCTCATCGAGAAGGGCTGCCCGGTCAGATTCAACGCGGAGATCTCAACCGCCGCTGATCCCGAATTCGTAAGGGTGATGTTCGTGCTCACGGTCTTGCCGACAGCCACCTGGCCGAAATCGACCGTGCTCAATGACGTGATCAGCGTTCCCGTCGCCGTATTCGTCGCGGAAAGTGAACCACCGCAACCGCTCAGAGCGATGCTGCATATAACAGTCAGCAGCATAATGAAACTTAACTTCAAATGGCGCATATGCCCTCCGAACGGGCGCGAAATCCTCATCGGCGCGCGAACGAGATTTATCGCCAAGGCAAACGCAAGTAATCATTAGAGATTACTAATGCGCCAAGTTTATTCACATGTATGGGTACTAAGAAACGTTACTAGACAGTACGTTTGGGGGATTTCGGGCACGAGTGGTAATCCCACTTTCGTGTTACCTGGATTGTGCGGGCGCACCAATCCTCGAGGCCGGATTCAGCCTTTTGGCGGTATCGAATGCAATAGATGATTTAGAGTCTGACACTGCCGCGTGAACGGGGTCCGATCGCGGCTTGCTCCGCGGCTTGGACTGCTGCCTGGCCTTCGGCTCGACATGTCCAAAGGTGTGGCGGGCGCCACAGCCACCTTTTCCCTGGAATTTAGAGAACGGCCTCCCCGGATTTCTAGAGAACGGCCTTCGCGATGGCGGCCAATTGCATGAACGACGTTCCTTCGTAAATCTTCCCGATCTTCGCGTCCCGGTAAAGCTTCTCGGCGGGCGACTCCTTCACAAATCCCGCCCCGCCCAGAACCTCAACCGCAAGGCTGGCCACGCGCTCCGCCATCTGCGCCGCGAAGTACTTCGACATCGCCGCTTCCTTGCGGAACTCTTGGCCCCCATCCTTCAATCGCGCCGCGTTGTAGACCAGCAGCCTCGCGGCCTCAATCTCGGTCGCCATCTCCGCCAGTTGAAACTGCATCGCCTGGAACTCCGCAATGGGCTTGCCGAATTGCTTGCGTTCCCTGGCGTGCTTCACGGCGTGGCCCCACGAGCCTTCAGCCAGCCCAAGCATCTGTGCGCCGATGCCGATTCGCCCGCCGTTCAAGGTCTCCATCGCAATCCTGTAGCCCTTGCCCGCCTCGCCCAGCACTTGCGCCGCGGGAATCGCGCACTCGTCCAAAATCAGCTCGCAGGTGCTCGACGCGCGAATTCCCAGCTTGTCTTCTTTCCTGCCGACCGCGAATCCCGGCGTGTCTTTCTCCACCAGGAATGCGGTGATGCCTTTATAACCGGCGCTCGCGTCTATCGTGGCAAAGACAACGAACAGCCCCGCTTCCTTGGCGTTGGTGATCCAGAGCTTGCGCCCGCTCAACACATACTCGCCGCCACGCTTCTCCGCCCGCGTCTCGAGCGCAAATGCATCCGACCCCGAGCCCGCCTCGCTCAACGCGTAGGCGCCAACCGTATCTGCCGCCAGCCGACGCAAATACTTCACCCGCTGCTCCGGCGTTCCCCAGGCGAGTAGCGCGCTCGCCACCAGCGTATTCTGCACGTCCACCACCAGCGCCACCGATGGGTCGACTGTCGAAAGCATCTCCACGGCCAGCACCGAATCGAAAAACGATCCCCCGCTTCCGCCAAACTCCTCCGGAATCTCGATCCCCATCAAACCCAGCTCAAAGAGCTTGCCCAGCAGTGTCGCGTCCAGGTGCTGCTCCTCATCCATTCGCCGCACAAGCGGCGCAACATCGTCGCGGGCAAACTTCCGCACGCTGTCGCCGAACAGCGTCTCTTCTTCGCTGAGTTGTGTAATTGGCGCGCCAGACAAAACAGGATTCAAGGCTTTTTGCCTCCCAACATCGGAGCTGCAGGATCGCCGATGCTCTTGTGAGATGATCCCTGATGCTCTTCTGAATGATATGCTGCGCTCGGGACGGGTACGATCAAGCGCAGCGGTTCAGTTTGAGCGGTACGGGCTCCACAGGTTGGGGAAGAACTGCTCCGGGGGAGCATGAAGTGTCAGGGCACGACTTCAGTCGTGCCGTTCAATGCCCCAAAATATCTCGGGGCTTTAGCCCCCGAGGCATATTGTTCTCAAGCTGACCCACTGCCTGACCCACTACCTGACCCACTACCCGATCAGGTTCATTCAATGCAGATAAGGAATCACGTCTTCCTCATTACCGGTGGCGCTTCCGGCCTGGGCGCGGCTACCGCGCGCCTGCTCGTCAGTGAAGGCGGCTCCGTCGTCCTCGCCGACACCAATCGCACAACGGGCGAGGCCTTGGCCGCCGAGCTGGGCCCATCTGCCCGCTTCGCCCTCACTGACGTCACCAGCGAACCCGACGCGCAGGCTGCGGTCGATCTCGCCCTCAGCGCCTTTGGCCACCTCCACTCGCTCATCAACTGCGCCGGGATTGCCCCTTCCGAAAAGGTCATCGGCCGCGAAGGCCCGCACCGCCTTGAGACCTTTGCAAAAACCGTCAGCATCAACCTCGTCGGAACCTTCAACATGATTCGCCTTGCCGCCGCCGCCATCGCGAAAGAGCCGCCCGGCCCTGACGGCGAGCGCGGCGTCATCGTCAACTCCGCCTCTATCGCGGCCTACGATGGCCAAATCGGCCAGGCCGCCTACGCGGCTTCAAAGGGCGGAGTCGTCGCTCTCACTTTGCCAATTGCCCGCGAGCTGGCGCGCTTTGGCATTCGCGTCGTCACCATCGCCCCCGGAGTCTTCGCCACGCCCATGGTGGCCGGCTTCTCGCCCGAAGTGCAGGACGCGCTCGGCAACAGCGTTCCATTTCCTGCCCGCCTCGGTCAGCCCGCGGAATTCGCCGCACTCGTCAAGCACATCTGCGAAAACTCCATGCTCAACGGCGAAACCATTCGTCTCGACGGAGCACTCCGCATGGCCCCGCGCTGATGTGCGAGAGTCGATGAGTCAGACTTGCCTGCCGAGAAATGAGGAAAGACGAATGCCGCTGTCCGATCCCATCGTGCCCGACCCCGTCGTAATTGTAGGCTCCGCCCGCACCCCCATCGGCGCGTTCCATGGCGACCTCAAGGACCTCACCGCTCCCCAACTCGGCGCTGCCGCCATTCGCGCCGCCCTCGAACGCGCGGGAATTGCCCGCGCCGGAATCCCTTCCGACGCAGTCGACGAAGTCCTCCTCGGCTGCGTTCTTACAGCCGGCCTCGGCCAGGCTCCCGCACGTCAGGCTGCTCTCGCCGCGGGCCTGTCAGCCTCCACCGGCGCAGTCACCATCAACAAAATGTGCGGCTCCGGTATGAAGGCCGTCATGCTGGCGCACGATCTTCTGCTTGCAGGCAGTGCGAACATCGCCGTCGCCGGCGGCATGGAAAGCATGAGCAATGCCCCGTACCTCCTCGACCGCGCGCGTGCCGGCTATCGCATCGGTCACGGCCGCCTCATCGACCACATGTTTCTCGATGGCCTTGAAGACGCCTACGACAAAGGTCGCTTGATGGGCACATACGCCGAAGACTGCGCTCAGTCCTATGCGTTTTCACGAGAGGCGCAGGACGAATTTGCGCTCGCATCCCTCACCCGCGCGCAAAAGGCCACATCGGATGGAAGTTTTTCCGCCGAAATCGTTCCCCTCACCGTGACCGCCGGCAAA
>JBEKWT010000492.1:0-3129 GCA_049512795.1 Occallatibacter sp. | reverse complement strand
CCACTAACCACTAACCACTAACCACTAACCACTAACCACTAACCACTAACCACTAACCACTAACCACTAACCACTAACCACTAACCACTAACCACTAACCACTAACTACTGTTCTTCAGAACCCCGCGCTCATCTCCGCCTGCGTCACCTGCGCCACCTGCACCCGCGCCACTGCCACCGGCTCGCCGTAATGCGCGGCCACGATCTCCGCCGCGCGCGACTCATTCAAGTACGGCTCAACCGCCGCCAGCTTCACGCCGGACGAAGCCGCCATCTGCGCTACCTGCGCCTTGCTTGAGATCGATTGCACCAGCGCAAGAATCGCGACCACAATCGTGCCCACTCCTTGAATAGCCGCCAGCGCATGTTGCTGGCTTTTTTGATCCACAATCTTCGCTGCCTGCAACAGCCCTGTATTCACCTGCTGCTGCAACGTCACGATCTGGTTTTGCAGTTGCGCCAGCACGCTTGCCGAAGGGTTTGCCAGGTAGGCCTTCGCCTGCGCCACAAGCAGATTGCTGGCTGCGTCGAACCCGATTGTTGCCGCAGTGAAGATCGGTGCATCGGCCGGCGCCAGCAGAGCGGCGGTCGAGTCCACCGTAGCCACAGCGCTTTCGAGCGACGGCGTCCAGTTCACAATGTTCTCGGCCACGCCGGCAGCCGTGCAGCCCTGCATCCACGGCAGCGGAATCATGAGCGCAATCAGCATCCACGCGCCCAGTTTCGCCTGCTGCCTCGCTGACCCGCCCGCCGCGGCGGACTGGCTTGCTGCATCCGGATCCTTCGCCATCAGTCCCAGCAGCGCCGTGGCCAGCGCGCTTGCCAGCGATACCACGGTTCCGGTTCCCACTTTGCCCAGCGAAACGCCCTGCTGCGACAACACTCCGGCAACGCTCGCGACCGCAATAAGCAGTCCCGCCGCCGACGTCTTCGGATGATTCCAGATATTCGTGAAGTTCATGGTCAACACTCCTCCGTGCCGCTCAAGCGCGGCGTGCGGGATTCAATTGAATCGGTAAACTTGCGTCTCTGCTTTTCCTGTGCATGGCCGGCTCAATCTAAATCAGATCGCCCACCGGCCATGCGCATCGCCTCGGAACACTCTCGAAGTCTCGATGTTGCCGTGGTTCCGGTATGGCATCGATCCCCAGAGCTGCTCCGCGCAGACAAAAACGGTTCCTCGCCCCGGCGCCTTCCGGAAACGCAGTTCACCGGCAGCCCGTCAGAGCCCCCGCTCAACTTGAGAGCAGGCGCACAGGCACTCTAGAACCGCGTCGGGGAGGGCGTACCCATTCGCCCGGCTCGGTATTTCCGTCCTTTGTCTGGTTATGTATAAGGATACGTAATTAGCGGCAAATTACCGGCAAACTTCGCATAGCTGCGAGTCGCTGACAAATAACAGACTTACAACAAATATGGGTGCCGGCCCCCTTGACAAGTATTTTCTTTGAGCGAAGACCCCTCCGAGCCGCCATCCCCAAGCTAGGGGCTAGAAGCTGGAAGCTCATCCTATTTCCTTGGTCCCTACCGCGAGCGGTTCGGTCCCTAGGTCCCTTGGTCCCTGCCGGGGCCCCCGGCGAGCGATCTGTGCTCGCTGGGGCAGCTTCGTCCCTGTCTTTTCACGTACCTCCGCCCGCGCACCTCGTACTCCCCGCTTACAACGCACGCAATCGCTTCTGTGTACGCCAGGTGCTCTTCCTTCAGGATCCGTTCCGCGAGAGAGTGTTCATCGTCCGTCTCGAGCACCGGAACCGCACGCTGCACCACGATCGCGCCGTGATCGAGTTCTTCGTCCACAAAGTGAACAGTGCAGCCCGTCACCTTCGCGCCATAGGCGAACGCCTGCTCCTGCGCCTCCAGTCCCGGAAACGCCGGCAGCAGCGAGGGATGAATATTGAGAATGCGATTGGGAAACGCAGCCACGAACTCGGGCGTTAGCAGCCGCATGTAGCCGGCCAGGCAAACCAACTCCACGCCGTGCGCGCGCAGGCAAGCGATCACATCGGCGTCGTGTTCTTCGCGCCTGCGGCCCCGGGACTCGAAGACCGCCGCCGGCAATCCAAATTCGCGTGCCCTGGCCAATCCGGCGGCTTCGGCTACATTCGAGATCACCACTGCGATCTCCGCGCCCTTTAGCCGTCCCGCGCGAATCGACTCGGCGATGGCAAGGAAATTAGATCCCCGGCCGGAGAGAAGAATTCCGAGACGAAAGGGGAAGCGGTGAGTTTGCGAGTTGGCGGAGAATTCCAAGATTATCGGTCCAGTGCAGCGATCGGGGTTAACGACACCGGCAGGGTCCGTCATCGAGCAGCGCGAGGTGCCCCGGAGTTCACTCTGAATCTCTGAAGTCCGCGAAACTAGCTCCGCTAACCCCGCTAGCTCCGCAGACTCCGCTGCTACGTGTACTGTACTCGGCGCTCGCCCTTCACCACGCGGCCGATCACGTAAAATTTTTCCTCTGACCGGTCCAGCAAATTCTTGGCGCGCGTAAACTTCGCCGCCGGAATCGCCGCAATCAGCCCGATGCCCATGTTGAACGTCCGCATCATCTCTTCCTGCGGAATGTTCCCCAGCTCCCTCAGGTGCTCAAAGATGGGCAGCACCGGCCACGATCCAATCTCCACCTGCGCCCCAACTCCCTTGGGCAAGATGCGCGGCAGGTTCTCCGTGATGCCGCCGCCGGTGATGTGCGCCATGCCCGTGGTCAGCCCGCCCGTCACCAGCTTCTGGATCACGTGCAGATAACTGCGGTGCGTCCGGAGCAGCGCAGCGCCGGCCTTCTCTTTGATGGCAGTGACGTATTGCGTGGCCTTGTACCCGGCCACCTCGAACAGCAGCTTGCGCGCCAGCGAATAGCCGTTGGTGTGCAGGCCCGTCGAGGGTAATCCGATCAGCACGTCGCCAGGCTTGATGCCCACGCCCGTCACCATCTTGTCGCGGTCCACCGCGCCCACAATAAATCCCGCCAAATCGTATTCGCCGTCGGAGTAGAACCCCGGCATCTGCGCCGTCTCGCCGCCGATCAGCACGCATGCGTTGGCCTTGCATGCATCGGCCAGCCCGCTCACCACGCTCTCCACCACATCTTCGTCCAGTTTGCCCGTCGCCAGGTAATCCAGAAAGAACAGC
>JBEKWT010000491.1:0-3511 GCA_049512795.1 Occallatibacter sp. | reverse complement strand
AACCCGATACGATTCATTTGCGCCCTGAAGGCACGTGTCCGCTAACGCTCACACTGTTCTCTGCGTTTACACTTGGCATGAGGCAGTTCGATGATTCGCACTGGATGCGTGACGCTTTTGCTTTTGGGCGTTTCTATTGTCGCTTTAGGGCAACAATCCAAGGTGTCCATTGAATCCATAGAATCGTTGATTCGTTCTCAGCAGTACGACCAGGCCCTTGAGATGACGAAAGCGGCCTTGCACCAGACGCCCAACGACTTCCGGCTTTGGACGTTGGAAGGGATTGTAGATTCGATCAAGGGCAGCAATCATGATGCGATAGATGCCTTTCAAAAAGCGTTGAGCATTTCTCCGAATTACCCCGCCGCTTTGAAGGGCGAAGTACAGCTCCTCTATCCGGCGCGGGATAAGCGCGCAATCCCGCTGCTTGAAAGGATTTTGAAGGCCGATCTGAAGGATGAGACCGCGCACGAAATGCTCGCAAACCTTGAAGAAAAACAGGGGAATTGCGAGGCTGCAATTGACCATTTTCTTCTCAGCGCGGACGCGATCGGCACTCATCCTGGCTCTCTGGAAGCATATGGCAATTGTCTTGTGCAAACAAAACAACCGCAGAAGGCCATTCCTGTATTTGAACAGCTTTCTGCGCTGCTTCCCGCCAGCCCTTATCCAAAATACGATCTTGCGGTGCTGCTCGTCGATGAGAAACAGAATGATGCCGCGCTCAAAGTACTTGACCCATTGCTCACGCCTGACCAGGCAGATCCGGATATCTTGAGCCTGGCTTCCCAGGCCTATGAGGCTGAGGGTAATACTCCCCAGGCTGTGTCTCTTCTTCACCAGGCGATTGTCTTGAACCCCGCGAATGCAGACTACTATGTCGCATTTGCGACCCTCTGCCTGGATCACGATTCTTTTCAACTTGGGATCGATATGATGAATGCTGGCCTGGCGCGAATCCCGAACAATCCTTCCTTATATATCTCGCGCGGTTTGCTCTATGGGCAGCTCGCGGAATTCGACAAGGCCGAAGCCGATTTCAATTCCGCCGAGCGCCTTGACGAGAAGCAGAGCATAAGTCTGTATGCCAAAGACATTGTCGAATTTCAAAGGGAGATGTCCGACAAGACTCACTCCGACAAGGCATTGTCGATTTCGGAGATACGCGCGCAATTAAAGGCTCATCCGGATAGCGCCTTACTGCATTTTCTCCTCGCCAAGTTGCTTGTCGATCAGAAACCTGACAGTGGCCCAGCGGTTTCCGGTGAAGCACTGAGTTCCGCACTGCTGGCGGTAAAACTAAAACCTGACTTGGTACAGGCGAGGGATCTGCTTGCCAGCATGTACATGAGTTCTGGCCAATACAGCCTTGCCATTGAACAATGCCGGCTTGCGCTGCAGTACGCCCCTTCCGACCAAAGCGCACTGTATCATCTCATCATTGCGTTGCGGCACTCCGGGCAGAGCGGGCAGCGCGACGAAATTCAGGCACTGGTAAAGCGTCTCTCAGATTTACAGCAGTCTGCGCTCCAGCAGGAAACCGACAAGAAGCGATTCAAGCTGGTGGAGCAGCCATCCGTGCCGGTGCAATAGAACGACCCTCCTTGATACATAGGGAAAACAAGATTCAATTTTGGTGTCACGTCGGAGCTGAACGCTTCTTCTGCCGAGGCGGATTCTCAAACTCAAGGGGGAAGAGTTGGGCATGTCCGACCCTGGCTGGTATGCAGCGGCTGCTTGACAGTACCGAGCAGTCCTTAGCAGGGCATTCAACCTGCTTCAAAATGCTGGCGTGCACGCCGTTACTGCAGTTCCGTTCAGGGAATGAGATAACCCAAAGGTGGCACACATCAGCCTAATTGAGGCTGTAGAACTCAGCGATGAAGGAAGATAATCACTGGTAGTGCTACGGCGGATTCTTATCGGCTTCACTTTTCCTGCCGTGGGTCGCCGGCTGGAGGAAGTCCGATGTATCCACTTTTTGCGATCTTCACGATTGTAGGGGTGCTGTTCTGCGGCCTCACGATCGACATCGGGATCATGGAGACGCATCACCTGCAGATGCAGAGCGCTGCAGACGGAGCTGCGCTTGGGGCGCAGGTATCGCACGATCAGGAAGACACAAGCTATCTGAGCAATGGCATCCTGGATGCGGGGCTGAACGGATTTACGAATGGAAGCTATGGCGTCACGGTGACCGTAACCAATCCGACTAGCGGGAATTATTCCGGCTATTACGACGCAGTGCAAGCCACCATCTCGCAAACGTCGCCGACCAACTTCATGGGCTTAACAAACAGAGGAAAGACAACGGTGAGCGCGACGGCGGTGGCCCTGATGACGCCATGCGTCTACGTGACCGGGGCACATTCGCCATCATTAACTACTTATTCGCTTTCGCTGACGACGGGTTCGTCCCTGGGGTACACCAACGGCTCAACCATGGGGTGCCCGGTGTATGTGAATAGTGGATTGAACTTGGACGTCACGTCGAAGCTGTGGACCAACGCGACGAATGTCGTAGGCGCCTCGAGTTCTTCCGTTCTTTCAGGCACCGTCTATCACCAACCGAGGTTTGGCGCCGTGTCCCAAACGGATCCGCTGGTTTACACGGCGGCGTGCGCAACGCTTTCCGCCAGTTGCGTGAATGGGACGGCGTCCGGCATCTCGCCGCCCAGTTTCTCCTCCTGCACCTATACCAGCCACACATGGACGAGTGGAAGCACATTTACTCTCTCCCCCGGTACCTACTGCAGCAGCTTCAATTTCACGAGCTCGACCGTGACTTTGAGTCCGGGTCTCTACATCATCACCGGCGGGGGAACCTGGACGAATTCCAAGGTCTCGGGCAGCGGAGTCACTTTGTACTTCACGCAGAAGGGCGACGGGAACTACGGGCAGTTTAAGGTAACGAATACGCAGATGACGCTTTCGGCTCCCACGGTTTCGTCGGGCGGAAGCATTCCGACGATCCTGTTGATGAACAACCCGAGCTGGGTTAAGACGGCGGCGCAGGATTTCCAGTTCCTGAGCAGCAGTACCAACTCCGGGGACGGAATCCTCTACACAGTTGGAACCGGAATAGAGTTTTCGTCGAGCCCGTTCACCGCGACACATTATCTCTGCTTCGACGTGGACAACCTGCTGCTGGTTTCTACGGCGATCAAGCCCCTGAGTAACTTCACCACGGTGGCCACCGGGGATCCATTTACGCCCATGGGGGGAATCGTGCAATGAAGCGATTCCGGAGTTGTGAGAACGGCCAGGCACTGGTCGAATTTGCGTTGTTCATGCCCCTGTTCCTGATAATTTTAGTTGGAGCCGTCGATGTGTCCTTCTTCTTGGTCGAGGTGATGGCGACACAGGAAGCCGCGACCGAAGGGGCGGATTACGGCGCAGCCCCCGGCAACCAAAACGATGTTTCGGGGATGGAGCAATGGGCAGCCTATGCGGCGTCCTACGGGGTGACTCTCAGCGGGACACCGGCGGCGACGACGTTCTATACGTGCAC
>JBEKWT010000490.1:0-4196 GCA_049512795.1 Occallatibacter sp. | reverse complement strand
GCTCAATGATCGCCGGGACTGCTTTTTGGATTCCGGCAGCAGTAGGCGCGGCCGTGGGGTTCAACAAGCCGCGTCCGCAGCGAACCATGGCAGCATTCACGGGGGCCGATGCCGTGGTGATCGTGGCCTCCATCGTCATGATCCGCGTTTTTGCAGTAGGCATTCGCCTGGCGCACTGACCCGGGGCACTGTGCCGCCGGAACCCGGCTTCGCCGTTGACTTTTTCCCTTCTCCGCGCGTCTAAATGCCGATCGATGCCCGAAAAATCAAAACCAGGCTTTGGGACCCAGGAAGAGCCGCGCGCAATCGCTGCACAAACCCCGAATCGAGGTATTTACCAGTCCGAGGGGTAAACTAGGCACAACCCGCCCTCGCCTTTTACAATTCATCAGGGACTCCATCCCAACCCAGCACTGCTCGGGAACAATGAAACCTGGCGGCTCATACCTGACCAGGATGAAGGAATAGCATGAAGTTCAAGAAATTCGGCAAGGCGCTTGCGATTGGCGCACTCTCGGCGGCCATCGTATTTGGCGTGACGTCTTGCGTTGAGAGTTATACGGTTGGCTTCTTGTATGTGACGGGAACCGTCACCGCCTCCACCGGCAGTAACGGCATTATTTCCGGCTTTAAGATCGATCACAACACGGGCCGGTTGACGCCAATCAACACGTTGCCTGTCGCCTCCGGCGGAGCCAACCCGGTCCGCGCCGTGTTGACGCTGGGCAGCCGATTCCTTTATGTCCTCAACCGCGGCGTGACTGCCTCGGGCAGCGGCGACTGCTACGGCACCGGCGCCAACGCCTGCCTCAACTCCAACATCACCCAGTTTGCGGTTGGCGGAAATGGCACCCTCACACCGCAAGAGACCTTTTATACCCAGGGCATCAACCCGTTCCGCATGTTTTCGGATGGCTCGGGCGCCTATCTTTTTGTCCTGGATCATGACGCGCCGGACAATGCCAGCCCGTCGAGCACTGACAACTGCGCGCTTGCCCTGGGAAGCTCAGTCACCACCTGCGGCGACATCACCATCTTCAAGATCAACCAGAACACCGGCCGTCTGTCGCTGGTTGTGAATGCCCAGGTGACGGCGACCACCAGCGGACAGCCGATCACCTATTTTCCGGTTCCGGCCAATCCGGTCGATTTTGTGTTGACCGGCGGAACCGTTCTCACTCTCGCCGGCGCGCCCAATCCAACCGGTTTTCCGTATACCGGTGGCACTCTCTCCTTCCCATATAACTACTCGAGCGCTTCTGGGCAATTAACGCTCAGCCAGAACAGTTCTCAGCTGCTCGGTATTCATCAGGGCACAGCCATTGTTCAGGCCGGGGGCGTTATATACGTCCTCGATAATGAGCCCATCACCGTCACGTTCAACGGCACGACAACGACCTCGCAAAGCCAGATTCTGCCCTGGACCGTGACCACCGGTGGCGGGCTTCAGGCGGAACCGAGCGGCGTGATTCCCGATGACCCCAATCTTTCCAACCCCATCTATGTCCTGGTCGAGAACAAGGGCAAGTTTGTCTATGTCGCCAACCAGGGGAATAACGTCACCGGGCCGAATCCGAATAGCGGGCTCGCCGGGTACTTTCTCACCAGCTCACCGGCCTACCAGCTAAGTTTCCTCGCTGATGAGGCGACAATCATTACCGGTTCCGGATCGGGCCCGCAGTGCATTGTCGAGGACCCGTCCAATCAGTTCATCTACGAGGCCAACGAATACGACTCTACGGTTACGGGCCGGGAACTCGAACCGGACACCGGCGACCTGAACGATTTGCGTGTTACCAGCACCTACAATCTCCAAGGCCCGGCGTCGTGGTGCCTGGTTGATGGGCGCACAAGCTAGTGCCGCGCCGCCTCAGCCGGCCGCGAGCAGGCAAGCTCTTGTGGACCGGCTTTGATGCCAGGCTCGGATCCGTTCGAAGCCTGCGCGAATTGACGGTCTGTCACCAGACCATTGCTGAATGACGGCGCCGTTGCTTGCCATCGGCTCCGGAATTCGATTCACCGGATTCGATTTTTTGATCGGCTTTTTGAAGGGCCTGCCTGCAGGCTGTGTTTGTGAAAGATGCGCATGAAGTTCGATAAATCGAGCCAGCTTGTGCTGGTTGGAGCGGCCAGCCTGCTGGCCGCCTCTCTCGTCACTGCCTGTTCCCAGTTGACGCAAACCCTGACCGTCGACTTCGTGTACGTGGCCTGCGCCAAGGCAGCCGGCGCCAACAACTACGGCGAGATCAACGTCTTTGAAATCAACTCCGAGTCCGGCCGCATGCGCCAGATTCCCACCTCGCCTTTTCCTTCCCAAGGGCGCAATCCAGTGGCTGAGGCCGTCTCCGTCGATTACGGCAGCCTCTTTGTCGTCAACGAGGACGACAACACCATTGTGCAATTCGGCATCGGCACCGACGGCAAGCTCTACCCCTACAACACCGTCAACACACCGGGAATTTTTCCCCTCGCCATCGCCGCCAATAAGTCGAACATTTTTGTCGTCGACCTGTACCAACCACTTCCCCTCTGCTCTAACGCAGAACCGTGCTCCGGCTCGATCGGAGTCTTTCCGCTCGGGGCGCCAAACGGCAGCAGTAGCCCCGTGACCATCGGCTCGCCCGTCGCCAATCCCGCAGTCGGCGGGAATTATTGGCCCTTGACACTCACCGGCGCCAGCGCAAACGACGTCATTGTCCCCACCGCCGTCAATGTTCTCGCTTCAGGCGCTGATGTCTACGTCACCGCTTACGATTCTTCGGTCACGCCGAACGTCGGCTACATCTTCGGTTTCTCTGTCGGGTCAGGCGGCGTTCTCACGCCCTTGGCGGGGTCGCCTTTTTCTCAACCCACCGGCTTTCCCGCAACTGTGAAGCCTTCGGCAATCGCAAGCGACCCAACCAGCAGCTTCGTCTATGTCACGGACTCTGCGAGCGCCGACGTCCTCGGGTTCTCGGTTGCGCCGAGCACGGCGACCGTTCCGGGAGCACTCATCCCGTTGACCAACGGCTTGATCGTCGGCGGCCAGCACACAAATAAGTTCCCCGCCGGCAATCAGCCCTCGGCCATCGTCGTCGATCCTTCTTATGCCTACGCCTACGTGGCCAACTCCGAGGACAGCAACGTCACCGGCTATTCAATCTCCTCCAGCGGCGCGCTCAGTTCCATCGGCACCTACGCCTCCGGCTTGCAGCCGGTAGCCATTGGAATCGATCCCTCGACAGAGCATTTCCTTTACACTCTCAACTTCCTTGACAACACGGTTTCCGGCTTTGAGTTGAGCACCACAGACGGAACACTTCTCGATTCGCAGTTGTCTCCTTTCCCGAGCAACACCAATCCAACCGCCGTAGCCGCTATACCGCACAACGGCACAGGAGGCGGCGTTCAGCCGTGAGACGCTGCATTCGCTCAGCCCCGGCGAGGGAGTTGGCGGCAATTCCCCCGATTTACAATAAGCACGGGGACAACATTAACGAGTTTTCTTGGGGCTCCTCTTCACGGGCCCATGACGAAGGAAGCGCATGAAGTTGAGTAAATTGAGCCAGCTTTTTCTGGTCTCTGCGATCGGCCTGATCGTGGCCTCGTTCCTGACTGCCTGTAATCTGGTCACCATTGACTATGTTTTTGTGGCCTGCTCCGCGGGCAGCTCGCCGGGCAGCGACGGCCAAATTTACACCTACGCCGTTGATGCCAAGTCTGGCGCCCTGCGCACCGCTGCATCGCCGGTTGACTCCGGCGGCTCCGGCCCTGCCGCTTTAGCCACCACTTCCGACTTTAACAATCTCTATGTCGCCAACAAGGGAAACAACTCCGTTGTTCACTTCGCCCTCGATGGCCACGGCAATCTCGCCAAGAAGGACTCCATCACCCTCGTCAACGTCCCCGTCTCTATTGCCGTGAACGCCGCCGGCACTTATTTATATGTCGTCTCCGGAACCTCCTCTGCCACGCTCACTGAGTACGCGCTCAGTTCCGGCGTGATCGGCTCCGCCACCGCAACATTCTCTCTTACTGTCCCCGGATTCTCGACCGACAACATTGTGCCGACGGCCGTCACCGTGCTCGCAAACGGCATGGCCGTCTACGTCACCGCTTATGACAAGTCAGCTTACAATCCCGGCGGCACCACCACCAGCAACGCCAATCCAGGCTGGCTCTTTGGTTATGCCGTCGGTTCGGGCGGCGCAATGACC
>JBEKWT010000489.1:0-4114 GCA_049512795.1 Occallatibacter sp. | reverse complement strand
CCGGTGCGATAGCGCTTGGTGAGAAAAACCATGACCGGATTGTGCCATTCCTTGACTCCATTCCGGAAGACGATGGCGCACAGCACCGGCGCGATCAGGATGGAGAACGTCATGGCGCCGAGTAGCGCGAAGGCAACGGTCCAGGCCATGGGCCGGAACAAACGCCCTTCGACTCGCTGCAGCGTGAAGATCGGCATGTAGGCGGTGATAATGATGGCGATGGCGAAGAAAACCGGCCGCTGGACTTCGTGACACGCCTCACGAATTACCGTAGAAACAGATTTGGGATGTGTTTGGCGGCCGCCGACCTGACCGTTGGTTTGCTGTCCGTGCGCTGCGTGGGAGCCAAACTCACGGCTCAGGTGGCGCACGATGTTTTCCACCATCACCACTGCGCCGTCAACGACCATACCGAAATCGAGTGCGCCGAGCGAAATCAGGTTTGCGGGGATATTGCTCAAATTCAGAAAGATTGAGGCGAACAACAGGGAGAACGGTATGGTCACCGCAACGATCAAGGCGGCGCGAACATTGCCGAGGAAAAGGAGCAGGATGATGGTAACCAGGATCATCCCCTCGCCGAGGTTGTGCAGGACCGTGTGCAATGTGTAATGAAGCAGATCGCTGCGGTCGAGCATCGTAACGACCTTCACACCCTCGGGGAGGATATGATTGTTGAGTTCCTCCACCTTCTCGTGAATGCCTTCGAGCGTGGGGCCCTCTTCGGCGCCCTTGCGCATCAGCACGCCGCCCTGGATGACGTCGGGCTCATCGACAATGACGCCGTCCGGACGATGATCGGCTCTGGCCATGTGCCCCAGCCGAATTCTAGGGCCCCATTCGACCACCGCGATGTCCTTTACGCGAACCGGAGCACCATTTGAGGTCGTCAGCACAGTGTTCTCGATATCCTGCACATTGCGGTAAAGTCCAAGGGCGCGGACGTTCAGTTGCTGCAAGCCCTCTTCGACGAAGCTGCCGCCGGCGTTCACGTTGTTGTTGGCTAGCTGCTGCTCGACCTGGCCGATGCTCAGGCCGAAGGTGATCAGCTTATTCGGATCGACACGCACCTGATATTCGCGCGCGGTGCCGCCGAAGTCGCTCACATCCACAACGTTCGGAACTTTCCTGAATTCCTTGTACAGAGTCCAGTCTTCGATGCTCCGCAAATTCATCAGATCGTACGCCGGATTCGTGCTCCGGATCGTGTACCAATAAATCTGGCCGGTCATGCTCCAGTCCGTACCGATTTGAGGCAGCACGCCCGGGGGCACACTAACCTGCGTGAGCCTTTCGAGCACCTTCTGGCGGTTCCAGTCGTTGACGGATGAATCGTCGAAGATCAACGTAACCAGGGAAAGACCAAAAATCGATTCCGACCGCACCGTGGTGAGATGCGGAATCCCGAACACTTGAATTTCGACAGGAACCGATACTTGCTGTTCCATTTCCTCGGCGGAATGCCCTGGCCACTGGCTGATGATGGTCACGTAATTATCGGCGATGTCCGGATAGGCCTCGACGGGCATGTTATGAAACGACACCGCTCCCCAGCCGAGCAATAGCAGCCCGATCGCCAGCACCACGTACCGGTTATTAAGCGCAAAATCTACGAGATTGCGAATCATGGTGTCTTCCTCGGGCCCCGGAGTCGAGCGTCATTCATTGTCGATCGCATTTTCGAGATTGATGGCGTTTGTGACGACCTGCTGGCCCGGCTGTAACCCGGATAGAACCTGCTGCAAGTTGTTCGGCAACTGATCGCCACTGACGACCTCAACGCGCTTAAACTTCCCTTGCATCGGGATGTAGACCCAATCGCGGTCGTGCAGATGCACGATCGCGGAGGCCGGGACAGCCGCGTAGTTCTGCTTCCCCTTGCCGAACAAAGTGGCCGTGGCGAACATGCCCAGCCGCATCATTTCGCCCGGATTGGCCACTTCGATACGGACCTTCGCCGTGCGGATACTGGGATCGAGAATCGGACCGATGTTGCTGATCGTGCCCTTGAGAACTTTGTCCGGATAGGCGTTCAGCTTGATGTCGGCAGGCTCGCCGACGCGCACGTTGGCCATGTCGTTTTCGTAGACGTCACACACGATCCACACGGTGGTCAGGTCCGAAATCGTGAATGGGTTCGGCGTATTGTAGGCCTGCACGGACGCCCCGATCGCCACTTCCTGATCGGTGATCACGCCGGAAACCGGGGCGACGATATCGACAATTCCCTTCGGATCGCTGGGATCGCTGCCGAGCAGGCGGAGATGCTCAGTCGCGGTATCGAGGGTGGTTTTGGCGTCGTCCTCGGCGTCTTGCGCGACCTCCAGATCCTGCTGCGCTATGGCCCCGTGCGCATACAGATCCTTCGCCCGATCCAATTGCTTGTGCGCAAGCAGCTCATCGGAGACGGCTATGCGGTAGGCGCCGAAGCCTCCCGAAATGTCGTCGCTGCGAACACGCAGCAGAAGCTGGCCCTTCTTTACTGTGTCGCCGAGGCGCGCGCGGATGTCCACAACGCGGCCGGAGGCAAGCGAAATCACCGGAATCGTTCGGGAGATGTCAGGAAATACAGTCACGGTCACGAACATTTGCGACGGGGCTTGGTATTCGGTTGCTGTTACGATCGGATACAACTCCGGATGCTCGACCGCGAAAAAGGAGGGGTCCACTCCGGAAACCACATTAGCCGGCGGCGGCGCCTCCGCGGCGGCATCCGCCGTTTTACTCTTGCAGCCGCTCATGGCGAGACAAGCGGCGAGTGCCATCGGCAGCATTGCAAGTTTCATAGCTTTGCTTTTCATCGAGTGCCCTCATGTTCTAAGGCAAGGTTCATTTCGCTGGCCCATGAAACCAAATGCAGGTATAGGAAACTATCCCGTTTCGCAGGAAAAAACGGACAGGGTAGAGTCGCTTCGTATACAACCATTGCGCCAAGTATCGCGCAGAGGTTGCGTGCTGCAGTTCAGCCAACAGATTCAGCAGAGGTGAGGAATTGATCAGGCGGCGGGAGGGGGCCTGTTTTGAATGGAATTCTTGGCAGGAACTTTCAATGCCGGCACAGCGAGATTACCCAGCACGGCAGAATGGGATGAGTCAAAAGAGGGTTTTGCTGAATATAGCGGAATCAAGTCTGCGACCGGATGCAGGGGGACGTGCGCATGCGCCCCTAATTCATCCTCGCGCTGCTGGAAACAGCGAGTCTCGGCGGGATTCTGCGCCATTGCCATGTCGTCATACATCGTGATCACAACAAACATGGCGACGAGAACCAACGCCAGAGCGATAAACTGCGTTTGGCGTCCCGGGCCCTCGCGCCGCGCATGGCGCATCCACAGCAAGCACATCAGCGTGGCCAGCACCACCCAGGCGAGATTGAGGACCCAAACCATCAGCTTCCCCCTTGCGCCCCGTTGCCATCATGGGGTTTTGCAGGTTTGCCGGCGATGGCTTTCCCGCGGCCGCCGTCACAGACTAAAACCACGTTCCGCTATTTGTTCATTCCACACAATTCGTCATTAGAATTGCATAAACGATTCCGAGAGAATTCGTAAGGATGCTCGACCTTCATTCTGCCGGGAAAACTCTTAAGTGTCCGGGTCCACTTAGCTTCTCCTGCACGAGCCGAGGCGCTACTTTCGCAGGCAGGTTAGAACTTCATGAACATGTCGATGTCGACTTACTGCTAAACCTTGCGGAGGCTAAGTTATCAGACCTAGCCTTCGCAACCTTCCCGCGCGTTAATATCATCCGGTAGATCTGCAATATCGGAGGATATGCACACGTCAGCCGCGGCCTTCATTCTGAGGGCCGCGGCTGGCATGTTTGCTTCATCTAGAACCGGACCTTGATCGCGATCGTAGTGTTCGTTTGATTCGTGCGCAGGTCCGGCCACCAGATCGAATTGAGACCGGCGGGTGTACCTGCGGCTTCGCCCGCGCCACAGGCGAGCTCCGCGTTGTACAGGCCCACGGTGCCGTAGCCGAAACCCGAAGAACCGCCGCCGGCGCAGGCGTAATCCGCGGGCGCACCAGTGTTTCCTCCTGGTGGCGTGATGCCGCCATGCCCCGTCCAGTAAGGCGTATCGGAGTAGCGGTAACCTTCCTCAACTGTGAAG
>JBEKWT010000488.1:0-8259 GCA_049512795.1 Occallatibacter sp. | reverse complement strand
AGTTTCACAAAACGGCATGGGGGGTGGGGTCCGGAATGTATGGGGGGGTGGGGTAAAAGCGGGGACTTCGGGACTACGGGACTGAGGGGCTGAAGGACCGGAAAGGTAGGGGGTGGGGTAGCGGAGGGGGAGGGGTGGGGTGAAAGACAGGGGGGGTGGGTAAAAACGGGGAACAAGGGACCAAGCCACCTCAGCGACGAGGACCTGTCGCTGGGGACCCCGGCAGGGAACAAGGGAAAAAGGAAACAGAAAAGCGGGGACCCTTCGACTCCGCTCAGGGCAGGCTTCGGGACTACGGGGGACTGAGGGACTTCGGGACTGAAGAAGCGGAAAGACGGGGAGCCGTGAGTCGTGGATCGTGAATCGTGTCCAGTAGCCAGTAGCCAGTAGCCAATAGCCAATAGGCGGCTGAGGAAGCGGCTTTCCTCGCTCCATCGTTCGCTCGGTTAATCGTTCCCTCGATCCCATGGCCCCTCGTTCCCTCGGTTCCTGCCTCGATCATGGAATGATTATGCGCCCAAAGGAGTTAATTATCGGCAAATGGAAGTTGCGGAGAATCATGCACTTAGAGATTTTATAGCTTGACTCGGGGCAGGCGTTGGAGTGCCTAGCAGGTCCGGCAGTGATTTCAGTCCTCGCCGGGGAGCAAGGGCAGGGCGGAGAGTTCGCGAACAAGGCGGACGGTTTCAAGGCTGACGGTGACGACCTGGCCGATCAGGCGGACGATGTATTCGGATCGTCGTCGCGGTTGGGATCGTTGACGATGCCGAAGCGTTTCCTTTCCCGTCTCTCGAGGAGGTCGAGCATGAGCATATCCTTTGCTTAGACTCGTCCATAAAAAACTCTCGAATCTGTCAAAACCTCCACATATATTTACAAGTGTAAAGGTTTTGATAGAATGACTAAATGATGAAGAAAGTGGACCATGTCGGGGCCATTGTCAAGAATCGGACTCTCGTGCGCTCGAAAGAGCTCAAAGGTCTCTCCGTGTCCCGCTCGCATCTGTGGAATCTTGCCAAAGCCGGCAAGATCGAGCGTGTGGGTCACGGTCTGTACCGCGCAAAAGAGGCCCCCATCTCCGCCAATGAAACCCTGCTCGAAGTCGCGAAGAGAGTCCCACTCGGAGTTCTGTGCCTCTCCTCCGCCCTCCGATTCCACGAACTGACTACCGAAAACCCCTTCGAGGTCTGGCTTGCAATCGAGCGAGGTGCCTGGTCCCCAAAACTGGACTATCCTCCCGTCCGCGTCGTCCACTTCTCCGAAGCCCCCTTCAAGTTCGGTATCGAAACGCATTCGATGGATGGGGGAAAGCTGCGCATCTATAGCCCGGCGAAGACAGTCGCAGACTGCTTCAAGTTTCGGTCCAAGATCGGGATGGAAACAGCGATTCAGGCGCTTCGCAGCGCCTACCGTGAGAAGAAGGCCACCATGGACCAGCTCTGGAGCTCTGCCAAGGTGTGTAGGGTCGTTAACGTCATGCGGCCATATATGGAGTCTCTCGTTTGACCAAACCGAATGTCACCAACACTGCCGCGTCCGTGAAGCAGCGCCTTCTCAATCGAGCCAGGGCCCAAAAGGAAGACTTCAATCTGCTTCTGACCAAATATGCCCTGGAACGGGTTCTCTACCGCATCAGCCAATCACCGTACAAAGAAATATTCGTTCTGAAGGGCGCGCTGCTATTCGAGCTCTGGACAGAACAGACCCATCGGCCCACCCGCGATGCGGACTTCCTATCGCAAGGCGAGAACAGTCTTGAACGGTTCCAGAAGATCTTTGAAGAAATATGCGCTATGACCGTACATGACGATGGCCTGCGCTTCGATCCTGCATCCGTAAAGGTCGATCGGATCAAAGAGAATCAAGATTACGAAGGCATCCGCGTGACCTTCGTCGGATACCTCGAGGCCTCACGTCTGCCGGTCCAAATCGATATTGGCTTCGGTGACGTCATCACTCCCGAACCCGCGGACACCTTTTTCCCGACGCTCCTCGAGAATCCAGCCCCAGTTCTTCTGGCCTATCCTCGCGAAACCGTCGTTGCTGAGAAATTCGAAGGGTTGGTCAAACTCGGTATCGCCAACACGCGAATGAAGGATTTCCATGATCTCAAGACCCTAGCCAGTCTCTTTCCTTTTGCTGGACCGTCGCTCTCTGAGGCTATACGGCACACATTCGAACGAAGAAAGACGCCACTGCCCCTCGACGCCTTGCCCACCGCTCTCACGGCCGCGTTCTACAGCGATGGCACCAAGCAGGCGCAATGGAGCGCATTCGTTTCGAAAAACAAGCTCTACATTGAACCGATCACTCTCCAAGAGGTGATTGCGGGGATTGAGGCATTTGTTATGCCGGTGCTGCCCTCGTCAGCCGTGAAAAATCTGCCAATTCTCCACTGGGAGCCGGGCGGCCCTTGGAGACGCATCTGAAATAGGCGACCGACAGGCGAAGACATTCCGTGCACATTCGACTACATGATGCAAACAAGTCTCCGAGACTGCGCCCAGGAAAGCTGAGGGCGTATATGTCGGCAAGGGTCCTGCGATCTCATGAGCGGAGTGGGGGGGATTTCAGCACAGCTTTGCCGCGTGCGCTGTTTTTCAAAGGAGCGGCTTGGTTCGGCGCGCGGCTTCGCCGCGGCGAATGCCGGTGGGGGCGAAATCGGTGAACCACGTGAGGACAGCACCATTTATGTGAAAGCTTTGCGGAGGACGGTGCTTCGGGCTGTCTCCGACAGCGTTTACCGGGCTGCGACGCCTTTCCTTTCCCGTCTCTCGAGCAGGTCGAGCATGAGCTGCAAAAGCTGGGTTTCCTTGAGCATGTCGTCCCAAGGATAGGCGAGCCCTGGCTTCCGGCTAATCGTCAGGGCTGCGGCTTCGAGCTCAACGGCCAAAGATTCGCAATGGAATTGGCGCAGTACCGTGTGCGCTTTCAGAGTTTCGATTCTGCGTTTGCTGATGATGGATTCCATGGTTTGACCTCGGCTGGCGATCTTTGGCGACCCAATTGCGCTCAAGGTGAGACGCAGAACGGAAATTTCCGCTCATCATGACGCATTTTTCCGCAGGCGGTGCCCCGCAGATTGGACACTCGAAATCGAGCGAAGGATCGTAGCCAACCATCCTAGTCTTCTACCGCTATTCGGCCAGCCGAAGATGTGCAATTTTGAACACTCCGCCGTTTGTCTCGCCCGGTAGCCCCGCTAGAACACCAGAACTGGTTGCATCAATAAATGTCCGAGCCGCAAGCCGTTGATTTTACGGATACGGAGCAAGGTCTTCGACATTTATGCAACCAGCTCCGGAGCGTTATTGCCGAATCGGCGAGAAACCAGGGGTTGCCAATTCAATTCGCGCTCAAGCGTGCGGCGCGTGGCCCAAACCGGCTGCTACTCACCGTGGCTACGCGACCACTCCAACAACGCACGATCGAGCGTGCGCAGTTGTGCGGGACCGGGGAGATCGCTCTGCGGCTTGAGGATGTTGCTGTCGGCAAGCCGCTTGCAAAAAGCCAGATACTCCTTGTAGAAACGAACGTCGTGACGGGCGTAGCCAACCGCTTCCAGAACACGATAATCGAGCACCGTGTAGCGCTCGGGGTAGATGGCGGCCAGAATCGCCGACGCCAGGGAAATATCTACGCCGTGGAGTTCGAGCAAAGTCTTGACGGCCAATTCAGTAGACGACTCGGGCGCGGCTGCGATGGCCAGGACGTGGCGGACCTGCTGGTTGCTGTTGCCGATCAGGTATTGCACGGCGCACTCCGATTTCCAGCGCACGATGGCTTCCAAATTGGCCAGCGAATAGTCCCCGTTGCGAATCGCTTCTCCGGCTTCAAACGCTGCCTTTTCAAGCTCATGTTCTTTCTCGCCGGACTTCTGCCAATATTGCTCTGCTAACTGCTGGAGCTCCGACTCCGCGGGCTGAAGCTGAAAATAGGCAACCATTTCGAGTTCCTTTCATTCCTGAAAACGCAATCACAATAGGCCGAGGTGGAGTCTTTGTCAACATACAGCACTTTTCGAAGGCAAAGAATTGCACCGACAATTGCGAATGAGAGTAGAATAGTGGGCATTCCGGACGCCTAAGTGGCAATCCGGGCTCCTCAAGTCTGAAGCGGTCTCGAACCCTTCCGAACTGTTCCCGTGAAGACCGCATCCGGGACGGGCCATTCAAGTGTCGGGGGTGAGAAGTATGACCTTTGACCTCGCCACCTTTCTTGAAAATGCAGGAGTGGGACGAAAAGTCGTCCACTTGCAGCCAGAGCAGGTCTTCTTTTTGCAGGGAAGCCCGGCTGACGCCATCTTCTATCTTCGGACGGGCAGAGCGAAACTCACAGTCGTTTCAGAGAGCGGCAAGGAAGCCACGGTCGCGCTTCTCACCTCCGGGGAATTCATTGGAGAGGAGTCTCTGGCGAGCGTGGGTGGACTCCATTTGGCGACTGCGACCGCCATTGTTGTTTGTACAGCGCTCCAGATAGCGCGGGAGGAGATGATCCGCGTGATGTACGAGGAGCGTTCCTTCTCAGAAATGTATTTGAAATTCCTGCTGGCACGGAGTATGCGAACCCAAGCCGACCTTGTCGATCAGCTTTTCAACTCCAGCGAAAAGCGTTTGGCCAGGGTGCTTTTGCTGCTGGCAGAATTTGGTGAGCCGGGGTCACCCGAACCGTTGCTGCCTCCCATCACGCAAGAGACTTTGGCAGAGATGGTCGGCACCACACGGTCCCGTGTCAGTTTCTTCATGAATCGGTTTCGCAAGCTCGGCCTTATTGAATACAACGGTCGCATTCGGGTTAATAAGTCGCTGATTAATGTTATTCTGCACGATCATTTCACTGAGCAAGAATCCCATGTCAATGCGGGGTAACACGGGACTCGGTGCAAGCAAAAGCGGAATTGGTCGATCACCAGAGACCTCCTTCGCGTCGAATGCGCTCCTGCAATTCGGTAAGTGCATCGTCGTCAAAGATGGCTTGCCGGATCATGCGCTCGTAGTAAGAAAAACGAGGATTGACTGTTCCGATAGCCAGCCGGGCCTTTTCCAGATGAGCCAGCACTCCCATGTAATTGCGCTCGCGGTCGCTCATAACAGCACCTCTAAACGAGCCCCCGGTATCAAAGGTTGCGACGAACTGTGCCGTTTCCATACCTTGCTCCTAAGTCAACGCGTAATCCGCTCTTAGTGCTTACCTCATAACACGCTAGTTCTCGGAGCTTTGTTAATCAATCCAACTTCTTAGGGGTTTTGAGTATCAAAGTGCGGAAGCATCGCAAGAGGCGCGGGTATCGGACACGGCTCTATAGCGGAGAATCTTCCCCTTCGTCTCTAAGCTCGTAGTTGACCAAGTGACCTTCGTACCCGCAGAACAGTTATATGTCTAAAACGTGGTAAGAGGCGGGTTAGTATAGGGACGGTAGTACCCCAAGGACTCGGGAAGTTTGCCTTTACACCTTCCCGGCGTTTGCCGCTGACAGTGGACGAGATTGATAGCCTAGCAGCTTTTTAGCATGGGCTAACACTGCTGTCCCCCAAGGTCACTTTGGAAGGTCGCAATATGCTCGATACCCGGTTTACCGCAATTGATTCAAGCCATTGGACGATAACCCGCGAGACAATCAAACTAGGCGAAGTCAGCCGCGACCATTACGGAACCTTCATGCTGTCCCCGGCACCGGGTCGCGTGTTTCGCTCGGATGAGCTGGACAGCATCAGCGTATTTATGCACACCGAGCATGACCGTGATGTCGTTACTTTGCTCCCCAATCGGGGCGCTTTTTTTGAACGGACTCCGCCACCAGTCTGGTCGAACTCAAAAACCCAAAAGGGTAATAACTGTCTCGGTGGTTCGCAGCGAGCGGAGATTCATTGGAACCTAAGTAAAGCGCGTTCTTAAACGATGTTGGCGACGGCTATATTCTCATCACCCGCGTGAATCTGTACCCCTTACGCCATTGTTGAAGTGAGCGGAGAAGACCTCATTTTTGCGGTCGGCTTAGCTCCTCCTCGCCTTCGGGCAGTCGCCCTCCTCAAAAAGATTGACACCCTTAGCATTTTCTGGAGGTAGATGAAGTGGTTTTCTTTTGTGGTCTTGTGAAAGCTTCCGTTTGCGACGGTTATCGGGCTTGACGCACAGACGGCAAGAGGCGCCGCCAATTCAACGGCCGCTGCTCATTGCGCTGGAAGCTGGTAGCCATCTTGGCGAAAGAGGTTGACGCAGGCCTCCACGGCGTCAGGGTCGTACAGGGCGCCGCTCTTCGACAGCACTTCATCCAGCGCCGCGTCAATGCCCTTCGAGGGACGGTAGGGCCGATGCGAGCTCATGGCCTCAACCACATCCGCAACCGCCAGGATGCGGGATTCGAGAAGGATCGCATCCGCCATTAATCCCTGCGGATATCCTGAGCCATCCAGCCTCTCGTGATGCTGGAGAATCATCTGCGCGATCGGCCAAGGGAACTGGACGTTCTTCACAATCTCATAGCCAAGCTGCGTGTGCTCCTTGATAAGGTTGTACTGGTTTTCAGTCAAGCGGCCGGGTTTGGCCAGAATCTCGGCGGGAACGCCAATCTTTCCCAAGTCGTGAATACTGGCCGCCAGGCGAAGGCCCTGCGTCCGTTCGCTCGAGAGACCAAGCTTGCACGCGATGGCCACGCAGAGATCCGCCACCCTGCGCTGGTGGCCCGCGGTGTAAGGGTCGCGCTGGTCCACGGTTTCCGCGATCACCTCAATGGTCTGCTCCAAGCTCGTGCTCAAACTTTCCTGATAGTGCGCCTTGGCCACTGCAGTGCGAAGCGTGGTAATTCCGAACCCCAGGCCCGACGCGACCTGTTCCATGAGCCTGCGTTCCGCATCTGACCAGCGGCTCACCCTGACTCCATACGCTGTCAGGCAGGCCATTTCGCCATCGAATTGCCTGAAGGGGATGGCGATGGAAGACATGTAGCCGCGATTCAGCGCCTCTTCGCGCCAGGGGGCGACCGCCGAATTCGTTGCGAAGTCTTTCACCACGGTAATTTCTCCGGTCCGAATGCACTGTCCGGTTGGGCCCTGGCCGCGTTCTGTGTCAGCCCAGGTCACGTCGATGATTTTGAGATATCCGTCTTCATGGCCGTAATGCGCGACTGGAAGAATGCGTTTTTCCGGTCCGTCTTCGGCAAAGCCAATCCACGCCATCCTGTAGCCGCCTGCCTCGACCACGATCTTGCAGTATTCGGTCAGCAGTTCCTCTTCGGTTTTCGCGCGCAGCAACGCATCGTTCATCTCGCTCAGCACGTGCAGTTCCCGGACCTTTGCGCCCAGGTCGACCTCCAGCGCCTTCTGTTGTGTGATGTCTTCCATGAATCCCTGGTAGTAGAGCGTCTTGCCATCCGGCGCGCATATCTTGCGCTCCGTCATGATGCCCCAAAAGAGCATTCCGTCCTTGCGCCTGAATTGACGAAGACCGCTGCAAGCTTCTCCTTGCTGGTCTAAAACGACGATAAAGCCGGCGCGCTCTGCGGGGTCGAACCAAACCTGGCCGCCCACATCGTTGAGGCCGGCAATTGCCTCCCCCGGCGAGCCGTACCCGAGCAGTTTTGCCCCAGCCGGGTTCACGGCAATCACCTTGCCCTCTTTCGTGATGCGATAGATGGCCTCCGGCGCGAACTCGAAGAGTTCACGATACTGCTCCGCCGTTCTGCGCAGCGCCGCTTCAGCGGATTTCTGCCGCGTCACGTCCTTGCCAACGACGGAGACACCGACCTTCCGGCCGCTCTGAATCATAGGGCTGAAGGTCATTTCAAAGCTGCGGCCGTCTTCGAGGCGGTGCTCGACTGAGCATGGCCCTTCGCGAAGCGCCTTCTCATAGAGGGGAGGGAAAAAATCCGCCTGCTCGCGCGAAAGCAGATCGCGCGGAGTCATTCCGACGGCAATCTTCGCTCCATGGTCGCGCACGAAAGCGTCGCTCACAACCTTGTTGAAGGCGACGAGGCGGTAATTCAGATCGACGGACCAGATGAGATCCGTGATGCTCTCCATCAATGCGGCCAGATGTGCGGTGGCAAAGACCTGCGGCTGGTTTTTCCGTAAACTCTTGCGGGATGCGCGCTCTTTTGCCATCGTGGCGGCCTTGAGCCGCACGGGTCGATTGAGCCATTTTGAGTGGCGGCATTTCTGCTCAGATTTGCTCACCTTGGAGAGAATTACTTCAGAACTGCGCACCAAGCCGCGGCCGCCAGATCCGCAAGCGGATGGAGCACGAGAAAGGCCTTATTCCTTA
>JBEKWT010000487.1:0-9467 GCA_049512795.1 Occallatibacter sp. | reverse complement strand
AAGAGGCACGGAAGCAAGTTATGGTGGCTCTCGCCGACCGCCGGAGTTGTATCTCACACCGTGGGTGTCGCATCCGGGTTCGCGCACTGAGAGCCGTTCAAGCGGATTCCCATCGCTGAACCCGAGAAGCGTGCCCACGGGCGGTACAATTTTGGAGAATCGGTGCCAAAAAACCAGATTCCAACTAGAAATCTGGCTGAATTATCGAGCGCGGTATTGGCAGGATGAGACCTCATGCTCTGGCATTGAACACGCTGGCAGGGCAAATTGATCGACATTCACCACCACCTGATTTACGGAGTGGACGACGGTTCTCCCGAGTTGGACACCTCGCTGGCGATGGCTCGGGAGGCCGCCGGAGAGGGCGTGACGCGCATCGTCTGTACACCGCACGCCAGCGATGAATACCCTTATCGAGCCGCGCTGATTGAAGCCCGGCTGGCTGAGCTGCGCGAGCGGCTGCGTGGCGTCATCGAACTGAGCCTGGGTTGCGACTTCCGCCTGACCGCGGACAATATCGCCGAAGCCTCCGCCAAGCCGCTCTGCTACTCGATCGACGGCAAGGGATATCTGCTGATTGAATTCCCGAACATGTTCATTGATTCGCTGTTCGACAATGCCATGTACCGGCTGCGATCGGTGGGTTACACCCTGGTCGTCACCCATCCGGAGCGCAACCTGGCGGTTCAGCGCAAGCCGGAGTTACTGGCGGAATGGATGCGTGCCGGATGCCTGGTGCAGATTACGTCGAGCGCCCTGTATGGGCGGTTTGGCAAGGCGGCCGAGGCCTTCTCAAACGAGCTTCTGGAACGGAACTGGATCCACTTTCTGGCCACCGATGCGCATCATCCTGTCTGGCGTCCGCCGCATCTGAAGAAAGGCTTCGAGTACGTTGCCAACAAGGCCGGCGAAGAGACTGCGCACCGCCTGTGTGTCACTAACCCCCAGGCTGCGGTCGCGGGCACGCAGTTGCCGCCGCAGCCCGAGCCGCTGGGACTTTGGGAGCACAAGCCGCTGAAGTTTGACTCCAGGCATTACGCGTCCGCGCCCAAGCCCGCTCCCAGCGAGGCCGATACAGAGAAGTCAGGCCAAGACGCATCTGGCGCAGGAGCCAAGAGGTTCTGGGAACGGCTGTTTTCGCGGTAAACTTCCAATGAACTCCAGAAAGGGCTCGGCCAGCCATCAACAGCCAGAATCTGGCTGGCGCCTCGCCACCATGGCGAAGATCATCCCCAGGCCCTCAAGGCGGTCACCCTCCCTGAAGTGGACCAGGATTTCGGAAGTTTCCTTTCGTTCAAGGTGTACCGGGTGGACATTGAGACGTTGTCTTTGAGCGGTGATCTGCATCACACTAGCCATCCATTCGGCCAAAGGCGTGATGCGGACGCTTCGAGGATCTATCTCGCTGAGACAGTCGACGCCGGCCGGGGCCTGACACTTGGGCAGTCATGATAGGGACCTATCGTTTATCGGTAATAAGCCGCAAGGAGCAAGTTAACCGGAACTTAGTGAGCGCTTTGCCCCTGTATGCATCAATTCAGTTTCATGGGGTATTGCGCATCTTCCATGAATGATCGAAGCACAACCGCCTCGACAATTCGCAAGCCAAGGGCAGCCCAGTCGCTTTGCTGCCAGGAACAATTGCTCATAACTCAATCGTGCTATTGCCGCTGCCCAGAGAGAGAACTAGAGTACTTACAAATTACGCCTGGGTTATGCGAGTGCTTTGTAGTCCACTTCGTGAACATTGGCTAGCAGCTGAACGGCCGGATTCGGCCCAAGGTGATATTAAAGCCTTGCTCCTGCTGTAGGAGGAATATGTTGATCATCTTGCTTGAAACTGGCTTTATTGTAACTGGGGCAATCTATCTTATCTGTTCGAGAGTCGGCTTCCGTCGCCGGCGGCAACGTGCGTGGGAAACACTGGTAACCAGCCTAAAACCAAATCGCGGCGATGCTGAATTGGGTCATTACCTCAATTGGGATAAAGATCTCTTCGTCACTCCAGAAGAGAAGTGGCGGGGCATTAATGGCGCGCAAGGCCTGTGGGCAATGTTCGAGAACGCGGGTGTGATGCTCGAAATGGCAAATTATGCAGCCACCAACAGCACAGAGACCGATCCCGAACTGATTGCAGCCCTCCGCCGTGACGCATTTCAGATTCGCGTCCTGGTAGTAGTCGCCCTCTCGAAATCCACTTGCGGCCAGGTGAATGAGAGCACCGGCGCAATTATTTCCCGCGCAACAGCGTACTATGTCGATATGGTGAAACGGACGGCCGAACTGGCGCAATTAAATGGCAGAGCGCTGGCTCCTGGATTCGCGGCATCGATGTAATCGATTCCTATCTCGTGTGCAATCGTTCCGAACGTTGGCGCGATGCGCTGGGCCACTTCAATAACCGGAAGTGGCCCTTCGTTTTTTGGCCCAATCCTGCGGCTTCAATCTGTTCGGCCTGAAGAAACGAGTGTTTGAGTTGACACTTCCGAAGACTCGGTCCGCCTCGCACCCGACCCCATGTCAGAGGGGAACTCGGGACGCTTACGCTTGATCGGCCAGCGGGTGGGGTTCGAGCGCGCCACGCCGGCCGGCAAATGGTGCGAGTATCCCTTGGTCGGATCCTGTAACGCTGATGCCGGCGGCCATTACCGATGGTGCAGAAATCGGAAAGGGAACAGACGCAAGGCGTTCTACAAATGCCATACTGCGTCTCACGTCCGATTTGCCACAGGCACTGCCAGAGCAGACTAACGTATGTGGAATGAAAATGATATACAATGCCGCGGACTCAAGAGTGTCAAGCATTTGTCGCACAATTTTCCTTGCATGGCTCACCGCCCCTCGTGCTATTTTTAGAATATTCTGACTTCGGCTCAACGCGATCGAGGCGTTGTGGCCCTCTGGTCAAGGTTACGGCAAAATGGTACGGCAAAGTGCGTCCCCCATTCGGATAAGCGTATCTGCTTAGGTTAGATTTGCACCGATAATCTGGGGCTCACGGGGGCAGAGCCTACCCCAAGTTCATGTTGAATCTCGACGATTCGAAAAGGGCTCCAGAATTCTCATTCCTTCCTTCGCCAACCGGATATTCCTGCGAGTAAACGAGATAGTTCCACATCTCAAACCGGGTTCGGGGGGTCAATTATGACAGTTCTGAAGCCGCGGTCACGCACCATTAGCGTCCGTCTTTCTGAAGAGGAGTACTTGACACTCAGGCGCGTCTGCTCCTTGACCGGAGCACGCAGCGTATCGCACCTCACGCGCGAAGCGATGCGCTCTGTTCTAGGAGATGTCAATCGAGGGGTTCCGCTTGGACGTCATCTGGAAGAATTCCGCGCTGACATGAAGAGTTTGGAGAGGAAGGTAGAGCAGTTAGAGGCAAGAATCACAACATTCAAGGCCGAAGGCGGATCGTGAACGAGATCGCCCTTCAAGCGGCGCTTGGATTGGTAGTTCCACTTCTTCAAGCCGAATTGAGTAACACCCACTTAGCGCCTTGTTAACATCTTCGCTGGACGAAAAGTCGAGAAGGGCTCACGCAAAATTTGCGCTCGGTTTGAGCATTCCCCTTGGGCGAAAGCTCCACCAGAAGTGAGCAACTGAGTTTGTATACGGTTGCCAGCTTTTGCGCCATCAACACCAAACGAAAAACCCACCCGTCAAAAGGCTAAGAAATGCGCAGCGTATTGCTTTACATTCGAAGAATGTCTGAATCCAGGCGGCGTTGGACCCGCATCCGCAGGTTCCTGTTTGCAGTTGGATTGGCCGTAATCTCTTGTGGAATTATCGCCGTCGAGAGTGGTCGCGCTCAGGCAGCGGACCAGAACTGTAGCGCCGAGGGCACGGCCGAAGCATGTGGCCAGAGCGATGGGGCTCAAGCATCACCTGCCGCAGGTGGTGGTAGCCAGGGGACGGACCAGGGCAGTGACGCGCAAGCACCAGCTTCCCCTGGGAGTAACGGTGAGGGAGCGGCCCAGACTGGTAACACCGAGAGCCCCGCTCAGACATCGGCGCCGACCAGTGGAGGCCAAGCACCAGCCCAGAACGGCGGCACGACGGCATCATCTCCCCAAAGCGGCAATGCCCAAACGCCAGCTCAGAACAACGGTGCACAAGCAACAGGGGCGCATGCGACGCCTGCAGGAACGAGCGCCGAGACGCAGCAAAGTGGGCCCCAAGAGATACAGCAGCCCAGTCCGTATTCAAATATGCAATCTCTGCATGATCTTTACACCCAGATCCCGTCCAGTGGGGGCAAGCTGCATCGGTTTGGCAGCGACGCTTTTTTTCTTGGCACCGGGAATGCGAACGTGCTGCCGATGGATCTCCCTGCGGGTCCCGATTATGTACTTGGGCCGGGGGATAGCCTGATCGTCAATATGTGGGGCGGCCAGTCGAGCAGGTTGGACAGGATCATCGATCGCCAAGGCGAGATTGAGCTCCCTGAAGCGGGCACAATCATGATTAACGGGATGACGATTGACCAGGCGCAAAGTGCCATCCAACAGGCCCTTGGCAAGGAGTTTCAGAACGAGCACGTCGAAATCTCTCTTGGCCGGCTCCACACGGTGCGGGTCTATGTTGTGGGAGACGTGCAGCGGCCCGGCGCCTATGATGTCAGCTCATTGTCAACGGCGCTGAGCGCCCTTTACGCCGCCGGCGGCCCAACCAGCCGCGGATCGCTGCGCATCCTGCGCCAGTATCGTGGCAATCAGCTGGTCCGCGAAGTCGACCTTTACGACTTTCTGCTGAAGGGCGTCCGCTCAGACGTCGAGCGTCTCATGCCTGGCGATACTCTCCTGATTCCACCGGTCGGTCCGGAGGTTTCAGTGGAAGGGATGGTGCATCGTCCTGCGATATACGAACTGAACGGCGAAAAAACACTGAATCAGGTGCTCGAACTGGCGGGGGGGATCCTGCGAACAGCGAGCATGAAGCAAATCAATGTGGCGCGAATTGTGGCCAACCAAAGCCACACCATGTTAACTCTGCAACTCCCCGATAACCCGACGGAGGTGGCACAGAAGCTGGCCGACTTCCAGGTGCAGGGTGGCGACGACGTTGTCATTTCGCAGATCTTGCCCTATAACCATGATGCGGTTTACCTCGAAGGTCATGTCTATCGTCCTGGCGCATATCCCTACAAGGACGGGATGACGATTAATGACCTGTTGAGTTCGTACCAGGATGTGCTGCCTGAAGCGGCTGACCATGCGGAACTCGTTCGTCTTCTGCCCCCCGACTTCCGGCCAGAGACCACCAGCTTTAATCTTCACGATGCGCTGATTGGAAATGATTCGTTTCTCCTTGAACCCTTCGATTTGATTCGTATCTATGGCAGATACGAAATCGACCCGCCCACTGTTTCCATTGAAGGGGAGGTCCTTCGTCCTGGCCCCTATCCGATGTCTGAGGGTATGACCGTCGCTGGACTGGTAAGCATGGCCGGAGGATTCACACGTGCCGCCTATCGAGATGAAGCAGACCTTTCAACCTATGTGGTGCAAAATGGCCAAAAGGTACTGGTGAGCCATAGCACCGTTGCAGTGGAGAAGGCACTGGATGGGGACAAAGCGGCCGATGTGGCACTTAAGCCGGGAGATGCCGTTAGCATTCGGCAACTGGCCGGCTGGCAGGATATCGGTGCGTCGGTGACGATAACCGGCGAAGTCGAGCATGCCGGCAGCTATGCGATTGAAACGGGAGAGCGTCTTAGCTCCGTGGTGAAGCGAGCGGGGGGATTTCGAGAGGATGCGTATCCGCCCGCGGCGGTTCTGGAGCGGGAGCAGGTCCGTGTACTGGCCGAGCAGGCCCGTCAGCAGATGATTCAACAAATCGAGAACACGCCTCCCGAGGTCAAACCGGGTGTGATCGGCGCGCAAGCAGCGACAGATGTGCGGCAATCACTCGAGACACAACGGCAGGAGATTCTAGCGAGCCTTCGCAGCCATCCCGCCAGTGGCCGGCTGGTCATCAACATCTCTTCTGACGTGAGCAGATGGGAAAATACACCAGCGGACATTGAACTGCGAGCAGGTGACACCCTGCTCATACCGAAACGGCCAAACTTTGTCATGGTTAGCGGTCAAGTGTATAACCCGGCCGCAATAAGCTACATCCCGGGACGAAATCTCGCCTGGTATCTGCGCAAGGCGGGCGGCGCGACAACTGTCGGCGACAAAAAGCAGATCTATGTGCTTCACGCCGATGGGTCAGTTATGCCGCGCGACAATGGCTGGATGAGCAGTAATTTTATGAGCGATCGCATGCGGCCCGGCGACACGATCTTCGTGCCCCAGAGGATTGTTGGAGGCTCTACTGCCTGGCAGAACGTTGCGGCAGTGGCGCAGGCCATGGCGGCGGCAGCGTTGCCGGTCGCAATTGCCGCAAGCTTCTAACAAAATGCAGGCAATCCCTTCAGGTGGTTTCAAGAATCCCGACAAATGCGCGGCATTTAGCTATAAGACCGGAAGCCGCCAGGAAAGCGTCAAGACACCCCTTCGTCGGCATCTCATTGAAAACGTCGACTCAATTTGGAGTTAGCGAATCCGGTTCCACATCGTTTCCTAGAGAGTGAGTTTCAAATGGACGATCCTCAAAGTGCAACACCGGCTTCGGAGCTGTCCGCCCAGGCAGATGAAGTTGAATCCGCCGATGCCGAAGAAGTCGCCGAATCGCTAAGCTCAAAAATCGCTCGTTTCCTGCAGAGATGCTGGGTAAAGCGACGGATGATCTTTTGGGCTCTTGCCGCCGGCATTCTCATCTCATTGCTGTATGCAATCCGCCAGCCACCCGTCTATACTTCGACAACATCTTTGATGCCACCTGACAGCACCGCTCCGGATTTCGGCATCATGAGCGCGCTTTCGAGCAGTCCCGAAGCCAGACTTGGCAGTGAAGCGCTGGGGCTGTATACCCCCGGCGATTTATCCATCAGCATTCTGGAAAGCCGGAACGTCCAGGACGGCTTGATCAATCGCTTCGATCTGGCTCATTACTATAAAACGCGCCTCATCGAGGACACTCGCAGATCACTGGCGGGCGCCACCCAGATCGCCGTAGACCAAAAGAGCGGAGTCATTACGATTAGTGTTACGTCCGGGAATCCCGTGCTCTCTGCAAATCTGGCACAGGGGTATGTAGAGGAACTTAATCGTGTAATGTCCGAAAATTCCACCTCGGCTGCTCGCCGTGAGCGGATCTTTCTCGAAGGACGTGTACGAGATATTAAACAAAAGCTCGATGAATCCTCTAAGGAACTTAGTCAGTTTTCCGCTAAGAGCGGCGCAATCGACGTGCCCTCCCAGACAAAATCGATGATAGATGAAGGGCTCAGGCTGCAAGCCGAGTTGATCGATGGCCGCAGTCAACTGGCGGCACTGCGGCAAACCTATTCGGAGGATAACGTCAGAGTACGCGCTCTGGAGGCGCATAACGCGGAGTTGCAGCAACAACTTAATAAGATGGGCGGGCTGCCTCAAGGATCAGGCTCTGACACAGACGCAAGCAGGTCTCCCTATCCTAGTGCTGACGAATTGCCCGCCTTGGGACTTACCTATTATGACTTAGAGCGCGAAGTGCGTATTGAGGAAACGCTATGGGAGGCCCTCACCAAGCAGTATGAATCGGCCAAAGTGGAGGAGGCCGAGGAGCTTCCTACGGTTCGCGTTTTAGATGTTGCCGAGATCCCCGGGCGGAAATCCGGGCCTTCGCGGCGGTTGATTGTGGAGTTAGGCGCCCTGTTGTCGCTTTTTGTGGCCTGCATCGTGGTTCTCTTGGAGATGATTTGGGAAGCAATGGATCCCGAGGGTGAGCCTAGGCGCGGGTTGACAGAGATCATCGATGGTGCTTTGGATTCTCGGCGATGGTATTGGAAGCTGCCCGGAATGAGCTGGATTCACAAACGCTTCGAGGGATCGGAAGGGCCAGGTTGACTCGGCTTGGATTTGGAGAAGATGCGGGTGAGTTCGGTTAGATTATGGTGATCATCTCCAACGGCTTTTCCAAGTTCCATCTAGCGGTTGCCGCCGCAGAAGCGGACCGGAGGATGTTGCTATCGAGCTTTCTGACCGGAGCTTATCCGACTCCACTGGTTCGCAAGTTGCTTTCACTTCCTTACTTGCGGACGAACGCCTGGGCGAGGCGTCTCGGTGCACGAGGCGAGCAGATTTCTGACAAGCGCGTCCGTGCATTGTTCTTGTCCGACGCGGTAAATTTTCTTGGAGCAGTAGTTAAAAGTCAAACGGTATCTGTCGATGCAATGCGGCTGTACGGATGGTCAGCGATTCACGATGTTGAGCGGGCGGCGTCGGAGGGCGCCCGGATCTACCACTACAGGGCAGGATTCGGAGGCGCGTCTGTTGAGTCCGCAAGAAAGCGGGGCATGTTCCTGTTATGTGACCATTCGATAGCCCATCCCGCGACCGTTGATGCGCTTGTTAAGAACATGGGGAGAATGCCCGACCGGGCGGAGACGGTGAAGGTCGGCCCCTTTTGGGGGTATGTTCTTCGTGATATAGAGCGGGCCGATGCCGTCCTGGTAAACTCACGTTTCGTCGAGGATACTTTTAGACAGGTCGGCCAAGACCGTGCCCCAATTCATGTGATTTATCTCGGGGTCGACGATTCGTTCCTGGCTCAGGTACCGCGGCGAGAAAGTGCGTCAGAGGAGCTGCAAATTTTGTTCGCTGGGTACTTTGAGAAGCGCAAGGGCGCGGAGATCGTCATGGACGCCTTTGAGCGCATCGATAACTTGCCATGGCGGCTTGAAATCGCGGGAAGCGTGAGCCCGGAGGTAGCAGATAGAGCCAGGGGCTTCTTTTCTAATCCACGGGTAAAGTATCTGGGTTTATTGTCACGTAAGGATCTCGCATCAGCTATGGCCAGAGCGGAAGTCTTCATCTTTCCGTCCTTTGCTGAGGGTTCGGCGAGAGTTGTTTTTGAAGCGCTTGCATGTGGTTGTTACGTGATTACGTCACCCAACAGTGGCTCGATCGTCGAGGACGGTGTTCACGGAGCCATTGTCCCACCCGGAGATAGTAACTCGTTGGCGGAAGCAATCGAATATGCATACCAACACCGGGGTAGAGTTGCGGATATTGGCAGGAGCAATGCGCTGTGCGTGAGGGCGAAATATAGGCAGTGCAATTACGGTGACGAGCTGGCGACTCTCTACAAGGAGTTAGGCGGGGTGTTGGCCGTGGATTCTCTCTCTGGACTGCATGCTGGTATTGCGCATTCGCCTGACGACACTTCAGCATCACACGAATCTTAACCCAGCATTTTCTTAATTGCGCCCCGGAGGCGAATGAGCCGCAGCGAAAGAGCCGGCAGAGGATTTGCAGCCTCCATTGTCCAGTTCTGTGCACAGATGCTGGTCCAGGTGCTATTGGCACCAATTGTGCTGCGGGTCGCGGGCCGGGAAACCCTCGGCGCATACGCTGCGATCATGCAGACGCTTGGCTTCT
>JBEKWT010000486.1:0-10392 GCA_049512795.1 Occallatibacter sp. | reverse complement strand
AGTCTTCCACTCCGTCGCAGAGCAATCTGTTCCGGAGGAAGTGCGCCGCCTCGATCGCTGCCGCATACTCTGCCGCTGTTCATTGAGTGGGAGCCCCATGCCGGCCTGCGTTCCCATCATTCTGGTTGGCTGCGGCAGGATTAGCAATGGGATGTCTCAGTGAGGAAGCGCGATCACGCGGTATCCGCAGTCGAAGGATCTCCAGTCGCTTCTCATCGAGTCATGGCACTTTTGCAGCCCCGCCACATAGTCCCGCGCCGTGGGCGCAGCGGATGTTAGCCCCGCGCTTCAGCGTGGGGAAGCCCTGCAAATCAATCCTCCGCAGTCCCGTAGAGACGGCACGTATTCATGGCGGAAGGAGCAGAGGCCTTTTCACAATCTGGCGCAAGCTCCAAACGCCTCAGCAAAAGCAAAGCGGCGGAGCTGGTATGCTCCGCCGCTTGTTGTGTCACTCGCCGCCTGATTCAGCGGCTATAGGTTAGTGCCGTCCGCCGCCACCACCGGCTTGATGTCCACCACCGCCGCCGCCACCTTGATGTCCACCGCCACCACCGCTTGGAGCTGCGTGCGAAACGGGGGCACGGGAAGGTGCGGCTTGCGATTGGCGCGGAGCATTATTCCGTGCCACAGTGCCTCCGCTGGGTCGCGATCCGTTCGAACGAGAAACGGGAGCGCTGCCTCGGGCTTGGCCGCCGCTGGAGCGATAGGACGCGGGACCAGGTCCGCCGCGATAGCTTCCTCCGCCCTCGCTCACAAAGCGATGGCCGCCCCAGCCGTGGCTGTAGCCCCATCCACCCCATGGGCCCATTCCCAGGAAGATGCCGTTGTAGAAGTAGCCCGGCCCGTAATAGCCGTAGGGCGCGCAGGCATACGGCGCATAGCCGTAGTAGCCGTACGCACAGCTTGGCTGCACGCCGATGTCGATCATAAGCTGCGCTTGAGCCGCTGGCGCCAGGGCCAGGCCGGCAAGCAGTGCCGTTGTACCGAATAGAACTCTGATTCCGCGCATGTGAGACCCCCTTAAGGTGTCTGCCGATCGGGTGGGATGCTCTGGCGCCGTTAAGATCAACCCGGCAACAGCAGCCTACATAAGGGGTTGTGTCATTCCGTGAATTCCCGTTGATTGAGCGGGGCCATCACCTGTCTACCCTTACATCTTCAATCTAGTCACGGCAATCGCACGTGTCTGAGCAATAGGAATCACGCGCCAGGAATCCAGCGCCAAAAATCACGCACATTGACCGATTGCGACTGCGCCCGCCGATGAGTATCCAACGTCGCGCGGCACTCGCCGTCGATTGTGTGTAAAACTGCTCAGTTTGTTTCTGGCGCGGCGTAGAAGACTCCGAATGTAAGAGTCATGGAATCCCGCGAGAATCAGGAGAAGACAATGACAGAGAGCAACGAGTCGCACCTGGCAGAACTCCACACCCAGGCGGCTTACGCACATGCAGCCGCTGCCCACGTGCATAGCACCGGCGATCACGCGTCCGCCCAGGAGCTTGCCCGGAAGGCTCTGGGATACTCCGTAGAAGCCCTTAAACACACGGAAGAGATCGCTCAGAGCGCGCCGCAAACCATGAAGGTTTAGTCCGCATGCTCATTGGTGAATCGCCCCCATCGGCGAATCGTCCATCGACAGACACTCGGCGCAATCGAATGGTAGTTACAACCCGGGCATGCCCGGAGCGAAGGGAGATGCAAGATGCTGATCATTCTCGTTATTGTTCTGCTGCTGGTTTTCGGCGGGGGCGGAGGATACTTCGGCTACAGCAGGTGGGGCACAGGCGGAGGCGCCGGCATTGGGCTCGGCACAGTTCTTGTGGTCTTGCTGGTGTGCTACCTGTTGGGAGCGTTCCGATAGATCGGTCTGCGGCGAGCCTGGTTCGCCGCCGAAAGATTGGCTTGCGCCACCGAAATCACTGGGCACATGCGTGGGGTGAGCCATAAAGCCACTCCGCGGGGGAAAGAGATGTCTATCGGAATCAGCTGTGCTCTCACTCTGATCGGCTGGCAGGGTTTCAGGTCATTCCTTGGCGACTTCGTTGGCAATGGCGCTGTTTGGTTGTTGATTGGGTTTTTATCGGCCATCGTGGTGCTTTCCGCACTTGCGACGCAGGCGGCGCTGGTTTTACATGCGCCACATCGACAACAGTCCCGCACCAGATGGCCCGTAAGCCTCTCCGGATCTACGATCCCAGAATCGTCAGGCCAGGCAAGCCCAATTGGCTCCGGCACTCCCACATAAAGCAGACCTGTGCGGAATCGCCAGATGCTATGCCTAAGCAATGGCAGAGCTAACAGAGCGCGGTCAACGGCTGCCACGCGCTATCACTAGAGCAGTTTCGGAATTAACGTAGACTTTTTGAGGGCATTAAAAGGTGGCATTTTCTTGATGAAAATGCCACTTTGCTGAGTGCTTTTGGTCTGCACCAATTCCGAAACTGCTGTAGGCGCCGCGACCGAGCTCATCGGCTTTCGATCTCATAGTGCCCGGCGGTCCGCAGCACGAACGTCGCACGTTTGCCATTTTCCTCTGGAATACTGGCCTCCGGCTTGCCATTAACCAGAACCTGCACGTCGGGAGCACCGACTGGTACCGAGACGTGCGCTTCGGTATCCGGCGGAAGATCGATGGTGGTTACGTACCCTTTGGTTTTCCGGATGCCAACCGAAAGGATTCCCCGAGGCGTAGGCTCCGCGCCGTTCGCCCACTGTAAGTCGATCAGGTCGGGACGGATGTTCACAGTGGAAAAGCCGGGACCGGTGGCTTCGATGCCGATGATCTGCTCCATCAGCCACGGAGTAATACCGCTGGACCAGCCATGTGCGAGGCTGACGCGATATCCGGACATGTTGTCAGCTTGCAAAGAAGCGTGGAAGTCTACGCCTTTGTACCAGGAAGGATCGTAACCCTCCCAGAAGCTGGTTGCGCCTTCGTCCAGCATCCCGCCCCAGTACTGACGGATCCAGTCAAGCGCCGCCTGGCGGTGATCCATCTTCGCCATGGCGCTGATGACGTAATAGTTATAGTAGGGAGTAACAATAAGCGCGTTGTATTTGATATGACCGACGCTGGAGAGAGAATTGCCCCAGATCGCTGGATATTGCGATGGATTGGCGACGCCCGAAAGCACGGCGTAGGCATTGGTCTGCCACCGATCGCCAAACGAACCGGAGGAATCGAGCAAATTCTGCTGCGCTGCGGCCTTGATGGCATCGGCGCGCTCCTGGATGCGGGCGGCATTGGTATCGTCGTGCATCTGGCGGAGCAGCCACGCGCCATCGGCAAAGGCGGCATAGAATTCGAACTGTGTCCCCATGCGGGCCTGGGCATCGTCGCCGTTGAGCTCCGGCGACCAGTCAACGAATGGCCACGCATGATTGGTATCGGCATAGAGATTATGCTCGTCGAGCTCGGTTTCCATGTAGTCGAGTAACTGGACCAGACGACCGTGTGTTGACTCGAGCTGCTCCACAGAGCCGCGATGACGAAAATATTCTGCCTCTCCGATAACCCAGAAGGCGGAGTAGCCCGGGATGCCATTTACATCCTTGCGGATCGGAGCGGTGCCTAACAATCGATTGAGGGTGTCGTCCATGAGGAAACCGTCGCCGAAGACGTCCTCGATTGTGCGCCCGCTGACATCGAGGTCGCCCATCCAGCGGCCGCGGTCGCGCTTGGGGGCGTCCCAGATGTCGTCCTGCATGCAGAGATGAGCCGTGTAAGCGCCAATCGCCCACATCTGATTCAGGCTCGGATCCGACGAGGAGAAGGAGCCTGTATAAGTGACCGGATAAGCGATGCCATCGAGCTGGATGGACTTATATCGGGTATCCCTGCCTCCCGTGAATCGGACGAGAACATAGCGGAACGCGCTCTTCGGCCCATAGGCCGTGGCGTGTGGTGGGACGTGGATCGGATCGATACCGAGATAAGGATCGCGGAGAGCCTCCATTTCCGACTCGCCATATTGCACTGTCACATCGCTGGGCTGGCTGGAATCGGACTGCAACTCGATGCGTCCTGTAACCTCGCGGCCGAAGTCAAGAAGGATCTGCGGGGCGTCGTAGAGGCTCACCTCCTCCGTTGGCAGCTCCACGCTGAATTCGGAGCCGGACGACGAACTGCCAGTAAGCGAGTCGGGGTTATGCACCTTGCCAAGCCCGTCATAAACATGATCGATGTGCATCGCGTCGAGGTGAAACTGCGCAAGGAAAGGCGAGATACCGTCGTAGCCGGGCCACGCATACATACCGGCATCGGCGTTCCACTGAAAGAATTCGATGGAGCTTTCGATTCCGCCAAGGCTGTCCGCGGCCGGCCAACTGCTGTCGTCGAGACTGGGGCTCGACCAGTCGGCGGGAGCCTTGAGCGTAGCCTTCCAGGAATCGTCAGTGATGAGCAAGGGTGCATCCATCGCTCCGGGAACGGCGGGTACGATCTTGACGGCGAGCACCGCACCGCGGGTGAGCTGGATGCTAAGGCGATTGTCAGCGCCGCTGCCGATACCGGGGCCGCGTACGGCCTCGATTGCCAAAACGTTCGAGCCGGCCTTAATGGCTCTGGAGACATCGCAGGAATAGACACGGATGCCCATGGGAAAATCCAGATTGGTCGTGAAGGAGTCGACTATCTGTCCGTTGAGGAAGATTGTCGCTGAACGCGGTCCGGCAATATATAAGGTCGCGTTTTGCGGTACGGAACTTAGCGTGAAAGTCTTGCGGAAGTAGTGCGGTTCCAGGTCCTTGTCGCCGCTGGAGAACCATCCCGCAGCGGCTACGGCATTGCTGGGAACGGCGTCGGCCTTGGTCCAGATGAATTGCGCCGGAAGGGGTTGGTGGAGCGCAGATTCGGCAGTCAGTGCGCCGGGGCTGCGGGTCGGATCAAGATCCTGATTGGGGATTTTCGCAGGACCATTGGCAGGATCTCCCATCTGAGGCAGTGCCTGGAGGAATCCGGAAGCGAGGAATGTGAGGCAAAGCAAGGCTACTAGATGACGCATGAGTGCGCCTCCTCCTGGATGAAATTCGTGGGCCGCCTGCGGGACATCCGGCACCACACCTATGGGCGCAGGCTGCCCGGTGTGAGCAGTTAGCGTGACGGTTATCGCTGATCGTGGATGCATATTCCTGGCCATCGCGGGCCTCTTGTAGTCGATACTTTTGCTGTCGCACCTACAGCATTTCAAGGGCAAGAAGATTCCGAGTTGTTTATCCCTTGTGACTCAGCCCTAAGGTTGTGCCCCTGGCCGATGGATCGAATATTTGCGGGCATGTCCAATACTCAATCCCCAACCAGAACTTCGACAAGCAATTTGTCGCAGGGGTCGATTACACCATCAGTTCAAACGGCCACCTGTATGGGCGTTACATGTTGGATGGTTATCAGCTAGCATACTGGACATAAGACGCAGGCTGACTGTTTCGTCAGCCATTTTTCTTGAAGGAAGTGCAAGTCCATGTTCAGTTCAATTTTGCGGCGGCTTTCAATCCTTGCCATTGGTTTCTTTCTGGCTTTATCCGTCTTGTCTCTTGCGGCCCAATCGCAACAGGCTCCGCCTCGAATCATTGCCGTAAATCTCAAGGACACGACGGGGCCGGTGGATCGCTTCTTTGATCTGTCGGTGGGGTCCGATTATCCGGGCACGCTGATTCGCGACGACAGCCAGGCGCAACTCAAGACGGCTGTGGACGAGCTTGGCTTTCGCTACATCCGGTTCCACGCGATTTTTCACGACGTGTTAGGAACAGTGCGAATCGAAGATGGCAAGACCGTCTACAACTGGTCAAAGATCGACGAGCTTTATGACGATTTGCTCGCCCGGCACATCAGGCCGTTTGTTGAGCTTGGCTTCACTCCGAAGGCGCTTGCCACGTCGGAGAACAGCATATTTTACTGGAAGGGAAACACATCGCATCCGAAACCGGAAGGTTGGCGGGACCTCATCGACGCTTTCATCCGGCACATCGAAGTGCGGTACGGAAAGGATGAAGTCCGCACATGGTATTTCGAGGTGTGGAACGAACCCAACCTCTCTGGATTCTGGGAAGGTGCCGACCAGAAGGCATACTTCGAGCTCTACGATCTGACCGCGACGACGATCAAGTCCGTTGACCCTGCTTTGCGGGTAGGCGGACCAAGCACCGCCGGAGCGGCCTGGGTCCCCGAGTTCCTGGCCCACGTCAAGCAAAGCGGCGCAGGCGTCGACTTCGTTACCACGCACACGTATGGCGTTCTAGGGGGCTTTCTCGATGAAAACGGAGAGAAAGACACAAAGCTCGATCCATCGCCCGACGCGATCATCGGAGATGTGCGGCACGTCCGCGAGCAGATTTCGGCTTCACCGTTTCCAAAGCTTCCTCTGTACTTTACCGAGTGGAGTACAAGTTATACCCCGCGCGATTCCGTGCACGATTCCTATATCAGCGCGCCCTACATCCTTTCCAAGCTCAAAGCCAGCCAGGGATTGGCGCAGGGTATGAGCTACTGGACCTACACCGATCTGTTCGAAGAACCTGGACCTCCAACGGCGCCGTTTCAAGGGGGATTCGGACTCCTCAATCCTCAAGGCATTCGTAAGCCAGCGTACTTCGCTTACAAGTATCTCCACGCACTGCAGGGAAGCACTCTCGCCGCGAGCGATCCTCAGGCGATGCTGGCTACGCAAGATGGAAACTTGGCCGCTGTCATCTGGGATTTCGAGCAGCCGGACCAGAAGGTGAGCAACCGCTCTTTTTATACAAAGGTGATTCCCTCTCACCCCGCGGCGTCAGTGCAATTGCGGGTGACGCATCTTGCTCCAAATGCCGCTTACGAACTAGAGGTGCATCGGACCGGATTTCATTCGAACGATGCCTATACGGCTTATCTTGAGATGGGTTCTCCCAGCGAACTGACCGCCGCACAGATTGCACAGCTGAACGAGTTGACGCGGGATCTTCCAGAGACCCACAAGGCCGTGCGAAGCGGCTCTGACGGCACGATTGAAGTTTTGATCCCAATGAACAGCAATGACATTGTCCTCGCCAATCTGCACCGCAATTAGGGTTGGGAGCCCGATGCATAATATGCAAGATGACTGGCCGTCCAGGTAAGCAAATGAATTTCCTCCGCGTGGAAGAAGGCCCTTATGAAGACGGCGCCGCCGGCGCCAATGCGGACGAGATTTACTCAGGCGACAGGCTACTCACGGGCCGGCTCATTCAGCGTGGCGGGACAGAACGTCCAATGGAGAGAAGCGTTTCATGAAAATCGCGCTGAGGTTGCCGCGTTTGCTTGTAACTTTGTCGTTGCTTGTGCCCGTTTTGTCGGTTCCGGGGCAAACGTCGATCCAGGCTCCACTAGCGGCCAGCCAGAACACAGCGCGCACCAACTCCGCTCCTCCGGCGGAAGGATCCGTAAGCATCCATGTAGATCTCACGAAGACGGTGGGTCCCTACACGCCGATTTACAGTTGGTTCGGCTACGACGAATCAAATTACACGACGATGAAGTACGGCAAGCAGCTTCTTCGGGAGTTGCACGATCTGAGCCCCGTGCCGATGCACATCCGGGCGCATCACCTTCTGACCTCGGGTAACGGAGTGCCCGAGCTCAAGTGGAGCTCATCGAACGTATTCAGCGTGGATCCGAACGGCAAGGCGGTGTATGACTTCACGATTACCGACGAAATCTTCGACGAATACAAGAACGCCGGCGTCCGGCCCATGGTGGAGCTTGGCTTCATGCCCAGGGATCTGGCCGCCACGGTTCCTGGAGTGAATGCATACCAGGTGCATTATCCGGGCAACACCACGTCAGGCGCTTCCAACAATCCGCCAAGGGACTATGCGTTGTGGGGCGAACTGGTGCGGAAGTATACCGAACACCTTGTCGAGCGTTACGGGAAGCAGGAGGTCAGCACGTGGTACTTCGAGGTGTGGAACGAACCGGACATCTCGTACTGGCATGGGACGCCCGCGGAGTATCTAAGACTTTACGACTATGCTGTAGCCGGAGTTCGAGCGGCCCTGCCCAACGCAATCGTGGGCGGACCTGCAAGCACGGGTCCGAACTCGGAAAGAGCCGGCGCGTTTCTAAATAACTTCCTGAAGCATTGCCTGAACGACAAGAGCGCTGCGGATGGAAAGCCGGTTCCGCTCGATTTCATCTCGTTTCATCCCAAAGGGCACCCGACAGTGGTGAACGGACATGTGCGGATGGGGCTCATGAATGAGCTGAAGGCAGCCCAAGCCGGGTTTGAAATTGTTGCGAAGTATCCGCGGTATATCCATCTTCCGATTATTCTGAGCGAGGCCGATCCCGAGGGATGCGCCGCCTGCTCGATGAAGGTCAATCCGGCGAATGCGTACCGCAACGGACCGCTCTACGCGACATACACTGCAGTCGCCATCAAGGCATTGTTCGATCTGCAGGACCGCTCGAAGGTGAACCTGCTCGCGATGTTATCGTGGTCGTTCGAATTTGAGGGCAAGGAGTACTTTGAAGGGTTTCGCACTTTGGCGACGAATGGCGTCGACAAGCCGGTGCTGAATATATTCCGCATGGCCGGCTTGATGGCAGGAGAGCGCGTGTTCACCAGCAGCACCGGCCAGGTTCCGCTTGATGACATCCTGAGCAAGGGCATAACCGATACGCCGGATGTGGACGCCTTCGCGACCAAAGCGGATCGCGAAGCTGCGGTCATGCTGTGGAACTATGATGACGACGACCAGCCCGCGCCCGGCGCAGAAGTGCAGGTGACGATAGCAGGAATTCCAGCGGGGATAAAGAAGGTGCTGCTTGAGCACTACCGCATCGACGACACGCACAGCAATTCCTATACTGTGTGGAAGGCCATGGGATCACCGCAAGCGCCCACGCCGGAGCAATACGCGGAACTGCAGGCAGCAGGACAGTTGCAACTTCTAAGTTTGCCACAGTGGATTGACGTGCGCCATGGCAAGGTCATGATCGGCGCCAGCCTGCCGAGACAGGCGACATCGCTGATGCGACTGGTGTGGTGACCACCTTGCGTGGGCCGTTTAATTCATAACATGAGGATGACGAGTCATTATGCAGTACAAAACATTTCACAGATTCATAGTTCGCCATGGCATTTTCCCGGTCTGCGCTTTCGCAGCCCTGGCAGCGGCTTCTGCGCAACAAACGTCAAGCGCCCACACACCATCGAGCGCGAAGCCGTTAATGAAGCTGTTAGCGCAGTTCACTGCTCCTGATGTGCCTCAGATGGCTCCCACCGAGTCCGAAGCGCCGCGCAACTGGAAAGAGAACCCGATTCCGAAGGGGCTGCCCGGCAAAGGCATGGCGCAGCATCCGATGCTCTTCTTCGGAGAGGGCTACAACAAGCTGATGATCGTCAACAAAGGCAAGATCATCTGGAGCTATCAAACCGGCGGCGGATGGGAATACGACGATGCCTGGATGCTTTCGAACGGGAACATCCTATTCACCAGGATGCAGTACATTGCAGAGATTAACCCCGGCAAGAAAGTTGTCTGGCGCTACGACGCGCCGGAGGGGACTGAAATTCATGCTTGCCAGCCGATCGGTCAAGATAAGGTCCTGTTTATTTTGAATGGCCTTCCGCCCAAGTTGATGGTCGTCAACATCAAGACGAACGTCGTGGAGGTTGAACACGCGCTGCCGCTTCCTGGCATGGATCACCGGTGGGTGCATGGGGAGTTCCGCCGGGTGCGCTACACGGCGCAAGGAACCTACCTGGTGCCCTTCCTCGAGATGAACCGGGTCGTCGAATACGACAAGGACTTCAACGAAATCTGGAGCTACGACGTTCCTACCCCCTGGGCGGCGATTCGCCTCAAGAACGGTAACACCCTGATTACTGACGAGCACGATGTGACCACCTTCGAAGTGACTCCGGACAAGAAGATCGTGTGGCAGATTTCGCCGGCCGACATACCCGCCGAGTACCGCTACGAGAATTCGCAGTCGGCCACCAGGCTTGCGAACGGCGACACCATTCTGTGTTCGCGCGGCGGCAGCAACCAGGGGCCGCAGCTTGTGGAAGTCACACGCGACAAGAAGGTGGTTTGGGTGCTGCAGGACTGGACCCACTTCGGTCCGGCAACGGCCGTCCAGATCCTCGACGATCCCGGCATTCCGGAAAATCCTGGAAACTCGGAACACTGAGGCGACCCGGTGTCTGACTGTCGAGATTTGCCGCCTAATCCAAGTGCCGTCGCGGCCCGCTCAACCGGCTTCGCTTAGCGGCCTCCCTTTCGGGGAGCCAGGATTGTGGCCAGAGCGCCGGCTTGGTGAGGAACAGAACAACGAGACCGGAATGAAAGATTGGTCGGGGAGAGAGGCGAAAGATGGTCGGGGAGAGAGGATTTGAACCTCCGACCCCCTGGTCCCGAACCAGGTGC
>JBEKWT010000485.1:0-4171 GCA_049512795.1 Occallatibacter sp. | reverse complement strand
CCGCCTTGGATTTAGAGCTTTTCCTGATTGTGCGCCAGAAGGGGGAAATTATCGGCAAACTTCGCGGAGATTTGAGATCAGGGGTCAGAGATCAGAAAAGGAACGAGTTAGGGTGGGGTCGGAGGGTGGATTTGGGGGGTTGGGGGGTTGACAAAAAAACGGGGTACAGCCGGTTCGGCGCGCGACCCGCAAGGCGGAGCGCGCCGCGGGAAAAACAGGGACCACGGATTAGAAGAGCCCGCCGAGTTGGGGTCGTGCTTTCCCACCCATCGCCAGAAAAAAGGCGATGGATGGGGCACCCAATCTTTTTGGGTTGGGCCGAGAGACGAAAAGCAGAAGCAGGTCCCCGTTCGGCTTCGATCGGGGCGGGCTTTCGGCTCCGCTGAAAGACGCTGCGCTCGGGATGACAGCGCGCGTCGGTGCGGTGCGACGGCGTGGTTCGGCGCGCGACCCGCAAGGCGGAGCGCGCCGAAGGGCAGGCCGCGCGTTCCGCGCGGCCCGATGCGAGTTTAATTTCGCGTGCTGAAGTCCAATGAGCCGCGGTTTAGCGGTGGCCGTGGTAGCCGGGGAGAGCGTGCTCACCGCCAGCGTCGTGATCGGCTGGGCCGACGTGGCCGCGGCCGTCGCGCGCCTCGTTGCCGTGGAAGTGGTTGAACGGTTCAGCGCCACGTTCGGGCATCGGTCCGTGATAGCCGTGACGAGGATCGAAGCGGTTGTCGACATGGCCGTAGAAGTGGGCGGGGCCATGGAACCAGTGGCCGGCTCCGATAAACACTCCGTTCACAAACCAATCGGGCCCGTAGTAGCCGTAAGGCGCGCAGTTGTACGGAGCATAGTCGAAGTAGCCGTAGGGACAGACAGGCTCTACACCAAAGGTGACGGAGATCTGGGCGGGCGCGGAATGTGCACAGCAAAACAGGCCAATTGCGAGTGTTGCGAGAGCAAAGGCTTTGAATTTAGACATGATTCCTCCTGATGGTTTGAGGGGCAGTGTGGACGGGGGGTTGTCTCGGAAAACAGTGGTTAGTGGTTACTGGTTAGTGGTTAGTGGTTAGTGGTTAGTGGTTAGTGGTTAGTGGTTAGTGGTTACTGGTTAGTGGATAGTGGGTTGGCGTTCAGCGATCGGTTGGGGACGGCCGGCAGGCTGGCTCCTGGCGGGATTCGGCGCGCGACCCGCAAGGCGGAGCGCGCCGGGGGGCTATCTCTGGTCCCTCCGCCGCGGCGGACGAGGAACCAGGGGCACCCGTTTTGCGGTGAGTGTGGGCCGGCTGGGCGGAAACGAAAATTCAGGATGGGGTTGACGAAGGAATGCTAGGCTAAATGGATTCGGGAGTTTTTTGGAGGAACATGCGATGAAGATCAAGGCGACTTGGACTATGCTGCGCGGGGCCCTGAGAGTGCGTCAAAGCGGAATCGAGATTTCGAGTCGGTTGCGGAGAGTGAGTGGGCGGGCGTTTGTGCTGGGTCTTGTGGCCGGCTTGATGACTCCAGCCGTTGTGGCCGGACAAAATGCGGCGAGCGCGCCTGCTGCGCCGAGTTCGCCCGCGCCGACCACTCAGCCTGTTGCGCCGGTGCGTCCGGTGACGGACACGTACTTCGGCGTCACGGTGACCGATCCGTACCGGTACATAGAGGATCTGACGAATCCCGAGGTAGTGGCGTGGTTCAAATCTCAGAATGACTACACGCGCGGGGTGCTCGCGAAGATTCCGGGGCGGGACGCGCTGCTCAAGCGGATCGAGGAGCTGGACCGGTCGACCCCGGCGAGGGTGAGCAGCGTGCAGCGCATCCCTGGGGGACGAATTTTCTACGAGAAGGAACTGGCGAGTGAGACGGTGCCCAAGCTTTACGTGCGCGACGGGGTCGATGGCCCGGAACGCATCTTGCTCGATCCGGCGAAGTATCCGGTTGCCGAGGGCAGTCACAATGCGATCAGCTATTACTCGCCGTCGTGGGACGGGAAGATGGTGGGCGTGGGAGTTTCGGCGGGCGGATCGGAAAACGCGGTGATTCACATTCTGGAAGTGGACACGGGCAAGGAGCTGCCAGAGACGATCGATCGCGCGATGTTCGGAACGATCGCGTGGCGGAAGGACAATCGATCGTTTTTTTATAACCGGCTGCAGAAGCTGGCGCCGGACCAGCCGAAGACCGATTTTGAGCAGAAGAGCGTCGATTATCTGCACGTGGTGGGGACCGATGCGGACAAGGATGTGCCGGCGTTTGGATTCGGGCGCTCGCCGAAGGTGGAGATTGCCGCAACGGATATTCCCTTTGTTCTTCCCACGGCGAATTCGCGTTGGGCGATCGGGTTTATTGTGCACGGCGTGCTGAACGAAGCGACCATTTACAAGGCGCCGGCGGATGAGGCAGGAAAGCCGGACACGCCGTGGGAAAAGATTTGCGATGTAAGCGACGATGTGACGTCATTTGCGATCGATGGCGACGAGATTTACCTGATGAGTCACAAAAACGCGCCGCATTTCAAGGTTCTCAAGACGAGCCTTGCGCACCCCGACATGGAACACGCGGAGGTGGTGGAGCCAGAGGGCGAACATGTGATCAAGGACATTGAAACTGCGCAGGACGGGCTGTATGTGCAGGAGACAGACGGGATGCTGGGAGTGGTAAAACGGCTGGGCTACCAGGGAGGAAAGCCGGAAGAAGTCGAGCTTCCGTTTGCAGGCGCGGCCAGCCTGTCAGGTATGGATGAACGGATTCCCGGAGCCCTGATTGTGATGACTTCGTGGGCGAAGGCGCCGCGAATCTACTCCTTCGATCCGCAGACGCGAGCGGTTACAGACACGAAGCTGCAGCCACTGGGTCCATTCGACGATCCGGCGGATGTGGTGACGGAGGAAGTGAAGGTGAAGAGCTGGGACGGCGTGATGGTTCCGCTGTCGATTGTGCGCATGCGCGGGGTGAAGATGGACGGGAGCAATCCGACGCTGTTGTGGGGCTATGGGGCGTACGGGATCTCCATCGATCCGGAGTTCAATCCGGTGCTGCTGGCGTGGCTGGAAAAAGGCGGCGTGTTCGCCATAGCGCATCCGCGGGGCGGCGGCGAATACGGCGACGACTGGCACAAGGGCGGGCAGAAGCTGACCAAGCCGAATACCTGGCGCGACTTTATCGCCTGCGGCGAATACCTGATCGATAACCACTACACCTCGACGCCAATGCTTGGCATCGAGGGAGGGAGCGCGGGTGGAATCACGATCGGCAGAGCGATCACGGAACGGCCGGAGTTGTTCGCGGCAGCCATCGACGAGGTACCTGACTCGAACATGGTGCGCATCGAGAACACGCCCAACGGCCCGCCCAATATTCCGGAGTTCGGGAGCACGCAGACGCAATGGGGATTTGAGGACCTGTACGCGATGGACGCGTATGAGCATGTTCGCGATGGCGTGCATTATCCGGCGGTGCTCGTGACCACGGGGTGGAACGACCCGCGCGTTGCATCATCGCAGCCGGGGAAGATGGCGGCGCGGCTGGAGGCGGCGACGGGTAGCGGAAAACCTGTCCTGCTGCGCGTTGAATATTCGGCCGGGCACGGATACGGGTCGACAAAGGCGCAGAACGAAGAATTGGCCGCGGACAACTGGAGCTTCCTGCTGTGGCAGTTTGGAGTGGCGGGCTTCCAGCCCGATGATGCGGCGGGAAAGTAGGGCTCGCTGTCAATCGTGGCGACGCGGGCGGTTGGCCAGGGGGGTATCGCAGAACGCTAATTCGCCTGAGGGGAGAAGGGTTCGGGCGGCTGGGTATTGAGGCCGGTGAGCGTGAACTGTCCGAGGAAGCGAACCTTCGCGAGACCATCGACAGTGACGAGAATCCACTGGCCGCCGACTTCAGCGTACTGAAAAGTGATGTTCAGGTTCGAGAGCCAGAAGGAGGGACTTTCGGCTGGCACTCCCTGGATTTGGCGAATGCGGAAAGTGCTTTTATCGACCCAAATCTGCCCGCGCAAAAGGAGTCTATCTCTCCGCTTGGGAAAGATCGCAAAATTGTACTCGGGAACCTCACCGAAGTTTTGTTGCCTGACAAAAACGAAGTCGTAGTTTGACCGGTTGATCGCAGAACTGTCTACTTGCCTTGCCGATGCTGTTTCGCTGATCAAAAGGTCGCGAATGATCTTTTCCCCCCACGGGTTCCCTGTCGAATGGGTGAT
>JBEKWT010000484.1:0-4858 GCA_049512795.1 Occallatibacter sp. | reverse complement strand
GGACGCTGGGATGGGCCGATCTCGAGCGGCACCGTGAACTTCTCTACTTTCTCACCTGGCGCGATATCAAGGTTCGTTACAAGCAAACGGCGCTCGGAATTGCGTGGGCTATTCTTCAGCCGCTGGCCGTTGCGCTTGCGTTGGCCGTGTTTCTGGGGCGTATGATTCATTTGCCCTCGGATAATCTCCCCTATCCGGTCTTTGTCTATGCCGGTATGGTTCTCTGGCAGCTCTTTGCCCAGGGTTTGACTGAATCCAGTAACAGCATTGTCAACAACGAGCGGCTGATCTCCAAGGTCTATTTTCCGCGGCTTCTCGTGCCCCTTTCTGCGATCCTGGCCAGCCTGCTCGATTTTGTCATCAGTCTCATAGTGCTGGTTTTTTTTCTTGTGTACTTTCGCATCGCGCCGACCGGCGCCGTTGTGCTTTTTCCGCTCTTCGTGTTGCCGGTGATCCTGTCTTCACTGGGCGCGGGCCTGTGGCTCTCCGCGCTCAACGTTAAGTTTCGCGATGTTCGCCATACGGTCAACTTTCTCGTGCAATTCTGGTTTTTCGCGACTCCTGTTGCGTACCCGGCCAGTTCGGTACCTGTGAGCTGGCGCATGCTATATGAGTTGAATCCGATGGTTGGGGCTTTGGAGGGCTTTCGCTGGGCGTTGCGCGGCGAAGGAGCTTTTCCTGCCCGGTCCGTCATACTCGCCATCATCACGGCCACGGCTTTGTTGTTGACCGGCCTTTACTACTTCCGCAGAACCGAGGACACCTTTGCGGACTTCATCTGACAGTGACGCCCCAATCGCAATTCGATGCGAAGGCATTGGCAAGCGTTATCGGATCGGCTTGCGTCCGAGCTATCGTACCCTGCGCGAGACGATCTCCGCGGTAGTGCGCGCCCCGTTGCGGCGGATTGCCCGGCGTGGCATGCCCGCAAACGACGAGCGCGACCTTTGGGCGCTGCGCGATCTGTCGCTGGAGGCGCATCACGGCGAGGTACTCGGAGTCATCGGGCGAAACGGTTCCGGCAAATCCACTCTGCTGAAGATCCTGTCGCGGATTACAAAACCAACTGAGGGGCAGGCGGAGATTCAGGGCCGGGTCGGCAGCCTGCTCGAAGTTGGGGCCGGTTTTCATCCGGAACTTACCGGAAGAGAAAATATCTTTCTCAATGGAGCAATCTTAGGCATGACCCGCCGGGAGATCGAGCGCAAATTCGACGAGATCGTGGAGTTTGCGGAATGTGGCCGCCTCCTGGACACTCCGATGAAGCACTATTCGAGCGGGATGTACGTTCGTCTTGCCTTCGCGGTTGCGGCGCATTTAGAAACGGAGATTCTGTTAGTAGATGAAGTTCTCGCAGTGGGCGATGCCGCTTTTCAGAAAAAGTGTCTGGGCAAGATTGGCGATACTGCAAAGCAGGGTAGAACTGTACTGTTTGTCACCCATAACATGACGGCTGTCGAAGGCCTGTGCACACGAGCCATCTGTCTACACGAAGGCCGAGTTGTCCTTGAAGGTCAGCCCGCTGCGGTTACATCCCGTTACCTGCAGAATTGGCTGCCCGCTTTCAAAGATGTGGTCCATGACAATATTGAGACGGCGCCGGGAAACGATATGATCCGCCTTCATCGGGCGCGCGTTCGACCGCTCAATGGGTCTCCCACGGCCCCGCTCACGGTGCGTACTCCTTTTGTGGTGGAGTTTGAATGCTGGAAGCTTGCTGTACAGAGCCGGCTGGATTTAGCGGTAGAAATGTTCAACGAGCATGGTGTCAGCGTGTTTGCCACCGCGGAGAATCGTGAATCTCCGGCTCCGGCGGGACTGCTGCGGAGTTCATTTATCGTACCTGCCGACCTGATGAATAACGGTACTTACAGACTCCGCCTCGTGGTATTTCTGAATGGCATTGGCGCTACCGTGGCCGCTGATTGGGAGGACCTTTTGGTTTTCGAGATTCAGGATGCTGCCAGTGAGTTGCGTGGCGCATTTCACGGAGATTGGCCGGGTGTGGTGAGGCCGAACCTGGCATGGAAAACCGAATTGCTTGAGCCGCTTCCGGTTTCTGTCGCCGGCCTTCAAGGCAACGGATAATGCTTCTAGCATGTTGGCTCGGAGCCGTGCCGCTTCCTGATCTACGATTTGTTTGCCGGCCCAGCCTGCCGTGAGCGGCAGTTTAGTTCTTGAACGAGATTTTAGATGACAAAGATATCCATTGCAATGGCGACCTACAACGGAGAGCGCTTTATTCGCCAGCAGCTTGACAGTTTCGCCCGGCAGACATTGCTCCCATCCGAGTTGATTATTTGTGATGACGGATCGACAGACTCCACGGTGAGTATCATTAACGAATTCGTTCCTTCTGCTCCGTTTCCTGTTGTTATCGTTCATAACCCCGCGCGACTTGGCTACACGGCTAATTTCCTCCAGGCGGCACAGAAGTGCCAGGGAGAGCTCATTGCGTTTAGCGATCAAGATGACGAGTGGCTCCCACAAAAGCTCGCTCGCATCCTCCAGGCCAGCCGGGAGTCGGATACCTTTCTCTTTGCTCATGCGGCCGAGTGGATGGACGAGGTTGGCAAGCCAATGGGTGTTGTCTACCCTGCCGACCGCCGCTTTCGAAAATACCTGCGGAAGAGCGATTTCCCCGGGCATGCAATCGTCATCAGAAAGTCGCTCCTGGAAATGACCTCGAGCTCTTTGACGCCCGATAACTATAAAGAAGTGGCAGGCGAGGTCGAGTTCGGCCATGACGTTCTGCTCCTGGAAATCGCAACCGCGATGGATAAGGTTCGATATATCCCCGAAGTCTTGATGCGCTGGCGTGTCTATTCAGACATCAATCACGAATGGACAAAGGTGTTAAAAGCGCCTACCCGCGCCAGGACATCCCTTTTGCAGCGGATCTTTCCCTCTGACCTGGCAGAGAAATACAGGGAAAGCGAGGCACATAATCGCAAGCACTCCGTCTTGCTGTCAGGCATGCTCCGCGACATGGAAACCATTGCGGGAGACGCGACGTCAGCTTCCGGACGCCTTGTTAGATTGATGAATCTGATGACAAAACGAGCCGATGTCATGGAATTGCGCGCCCGATATTATGGGCGTCTGTCGCGCAAGGAACGGATTAAGCTGATGCTCCAAGGCGCCGCTATGGGGCAGTATCGAAGCGCACCAAAAGGCGGAGTTGGCATTCACAACGCGCTTCGAGATATCCTCGCGTGCCTTACGACTTAGTGCGATCGACTTAGCGAGATGTTATGACAGGTGCCCTATAAGAAGTGTATTGATAAGTTATCATTACAATGCTAACCACTGGCAGCGGCGATAGAGATTACCACCCTACGCTGGCCAGAATGCTGCGCAGCCTTCCAAGCCAATTCACTCACTTCACGGTCGGCCTAAACTGGTTTAAATCAGCACGCACGAAACAAGAGGTTTCGGCATGATCGAGCGGAGAAACCCTCGAGAGTCGAGCAGTTGCTTGACTCTTCTGTGGCGCGAAAAAGTCTGGCCATTTTCAGAGGGTACAATGCACGTATGGGAAGGAAGGAAAGCCCTTGGAATAACGCGTCGCCGGAACCGCTCCGCAACAAGGTGATGCGGGCGTTTGGGCCGGCGTGGACGACACGTCTACGCTGCATTGTTAAAGGACGGGGGCTTCCATGGTGGGGAAACCTCCGGCGAGTAAAGCCATTCTCAAACGATTTCGGGTGGGATCGGGGTACACCAGTTGATCGGTATTATGTTGACCGGTTCTTCGAGCGGCATCAGGCCGACATTACCGGGGACGTCCTGGAAATCGATCGGAACACTTACACGCACAGGTACGGTCACGATCTTGGAATTGTTCATAGCGTAGACATAGATCCAAAATCCGACCCTACGTTTCTTTGCGACATTGCCCATTGCGAGAACATTTTGCCTTCGGAGGCCTACGATTGTTTCCTGCTTCCATGCACTCTCCAGCACTTCCGCGAGCTTGAGCTTTGTTTGCGGAATGTTCTTCGCGTGGTAAAGCCAGGCGGTGTCATTCTCGCCAACGCCGCGGGACTCTTTCGCCTTGACAAGGTGGGTCTTGATTTCTGGCGCCCTACACCTGACGGATGGCGGGAGCTGCTTCAGCGCGTGTGGCCGGACTGCACGGTTGTCGTGGAGGCCGAAGGCAATTGCTTAGCCGTCGTGGCCATCAATCTCGGACTGGCGCTTGAAGAACTGAAGCCCGAGGAATTGGATGATTACGATGCGCGCTTTCCCGTTGTAACCAACATCTATTGCCGTAAGGCCAAACGCTGAGGGACATGACGCATTGGGTTGAATTTCAAAGCATCTTTATCGCATTTACGCGCTTACAAACATCGGCCATTGCGACGATCCGGGAAGGCCATTGATGATTAGGATTTCAGTCATCATTCCCACGTATAACCGGCGGCATGTTCTGGAGCGCACGCTGCCAGGAGTTTTGGCGCAGGAATTTCCGCCGCAAGACTACGAAGTGATTGTTGTGGTGGACGGGGCGACCGATGGTACGACCGAACTGCTGCGCGACCTGAAGCCAAAGTGTTCCTTGCGCGTGTTGGAATCGCACCACCGTGGCGCAGGCGCCGCGCGGAATGTGGGTATTCGAGCCGCAGTGGGCGAGCTCGTTTTATTTCTTGACGACGACCTCATCACCACGCCCGGTCTCCTGGAGCAGCACTGTGCAGCACACGCCGCAAACGATCCGTGCGTAGTTCAGGGCCGCATGTACATCGCACCCGACAGTTCGCAAACGATCATTCGCTATGCTATCGAACGCATCGGAGACGCCTACTATAGCCGCATAAGTCCGGATATGGACCTGCGCTACCCCGATGGAACATCC
>JBEKWT010000483.1:0-5067 GCA_049512795.1 Occallatibacter sp. | reverse complement strand
CTCGGCCGTGAGATTTGAGAAGCCACCGGATTCGTTCTTCCCACCGCTCAGGGACTGGAAGCGATTCTCGCGAATCCCTTTGCAGGAGTGCGCCCTTGGCCAGTCGAGCGATGGAATTGTCCGGGAGAACCGACTTACTCTGCGAGACGCCTTAGGAAGATGGAGCTGGGAAATTGCCCGCTCTGCATGGTGAGGCCATCTTCGAAGACTGCAGGGCGAATATCCGGGAAGATTCTTTCGAGGTCGCCGGGGCGCTGATGGTGAAGCATGGACAATGAGCCGGCGATCTCAAAACTGCGGTTCATCAAGAGAAAAGCGTAGAGCAGCGCGGATTCATGGGAGAAAAACAGGGCCGTCGACAGCAAGTCGGGAGAGTAATCGTAGGGAAAGTAAATGTCGTGAAAGTGGGCGTAGACGCCTGGCGCAAGACGGGGCAACATTTCCAGGATAATGAGGTTCAGTTCGCCGGCGGGGGCAAGGGTGTGGCTGGAGTCGACAAAGAAAAGATCTCCGGCGGCCAGCTCCTGAACGCATTCGGCGCCAGCATCCTGGACCTTTTGAGGGAGGAGATCGATCCGGCCCGTTTTGCTTTCGCGTTGGAGAAAAGCGGTTGGGTAGGGCTCAATGCAGACGATGCGCGGCGAATAGCCTTCATCCTGCGCGGCCAAAAGGCAGACAGCGGTGGAAACGCCGCAACCGATCTGAACGATCTGCTTTGGCCGGCGCGCGCGAATAAAGCAATACAGGAAGTCTGCCTCGACTTCGCCGTACCCCTCGTCGCTGCCGTTCATTCTGATGGCGGATTCGTGGATGGTGAACTGTTTTAAAGCATCGCGGTAGTCCTTCGTGCATGTGTCGATCCATGCCACCTGTGAATCGATGTCACCCAGAACGCCCTGGAAACTGCGCGGCTTCCGCCAAGATGTACTCCTGCGCAAGTTGCGGATATCGGGGATCTCCGAATAGAAGTGGCGCGGGAGAATATCGAATCGAAACCGTTGGCCGATCTCGAAGGCATCTCTTAGAAGGTTTTTGCTGCGCGTCTTAAGAAACCGCTTGAGCGAGGTTGGCATGACTCGTAATCTCCTGTATCGGCATCAAGCCGCTAAAGTTTTGCTTCGCTCTGGTCAAGTCATGAGGCCTAAGACCGATCTCCCTACTTTCCCGAAGCAAATAAACCAGAACAAGCGGCGGAAAACCGCATGAGAATCAGTATTGTTACATTGTCCTATAACCAGAAGGCTTTTCTGCAGGATGCGATCGATTCAATTTTACAACAAGGCTATCCCGATTTGGAGTTCATTGTTGTCGATCCTGGCTCGACGGACGGTAGTCGCGAATTACTTCGGAGTTATGGAGAGCAAATATCTCATGTTATCTTCGAACCTGACCAGGGCGCCGCGGATGGTCTAAATAAGGGGTTTGGCCTGGCAAGCGGAGAGGTTTTCGGATTTCTAAATGCCGATGATTTTTTGTTGCCCGGCGCTCTCGACCGGGTTGCGGAGTTCTTCCAGTCGCATCCGCGTTGCGATATGGTCTTGGGAAACGGGTATGTTGTGGACGCCCACGGCCGGCATCTGCGCCAGGTGAAGGCCAGAGATTTCACGGTTCGGCGTTATCTCTATGGAGGGACGCGTTGGCTCCAGCAATCCACGTTCTTCCGTCGCGAGGCATTCCTGCTGTCGCCTGGTTTCAATACTGAGAATCGCACCAGCTGGGATGGCGAGTTATTCGTGTCCATGGCACAGATGGGAGCGACCGTCGGCTATATCGACGCAAACCTTGCTGCCTTCCGAATTCACGGCGCATCCATTTCGGGAACCGGCAGGTTATTAGATGCCTATCGAGAAGACTGCAAGCGCATTTTCAGGCAGATTCGCGGGCGGGACTGGCGTGTAATCGATGACGTATTTCGGCTAATCTATAAAGTGGAAGGCCTGTTTCTCCGCATAGGATCGTGGCTGAAAGATCCGGCCGGAAAGAGGGATGCAGCATGAGAGCCGCCGTTCTTTGGACTGGCCTGTCGGGATACCTCAACGCGTGTCTCAAGGAGCTTGCCAGCCGCGAAGGCGTGGAACTATTCGTAAGTCATCAGGCATCTGTGCAGGAGGCTCCCTTCGATGACAATCAGTTTGCATGGATACCCGATCGCCTAGTGTGGCAATCGAGGGTCGACGTCACTCCTCTAAGGACCCGGCTGCGCGCGTTTGATCCGGAGATACTGGTCTTCTGCGGTTGGCACGTGCCCGGGTATCGGCGGGTCACGAAGGAATTGGCCAAGCGGTGCTTTCGCGTTATGGCCATGGATAACTGCTGGAATGCGACGGCGAAGCAAAGGCTGGGTACACTCATCGCGCCTTGGTATATTCGGCCTATTGCAGATGCAGCATGGGTTCCAGGCGAGCGGCAGGCGGTTTTTGCAAGGAGGTTGGGCTTCGGGCAGCGCGCAATTCTTCGGGGATCGTTGTCCTGCGATCGGGCAGCGATCGAAACCGTGCACGAGTCGCGTCTGGCTAATGGACGCGCCCTCCCGCACTCATTTTTGTTTCTTGGGCGGTTCGTCTCGGACAAAGGTGTGGATCAACTTGTCAAGGCCTACCAGTTATACCGCGAGAGCTCGACCGACCCCTGGCCTCTGGTCTGTTGCGGTGCTGGCCCCCTGGGATCTCGTCTCGAAGGCCAATCCGGAATTCGCATCGAGGGGTTTGTCCAGCCGGATCGCCTGCGCGACTTATTAGCCTCATCGGGATGTCTGGTCCTCCCAAGCACCCTTGAACCCTGGGGCCTCGTAATCAACGAAGCAACCACGGCAGGGTTGCTCGTTCTTGCATCTGAAAAAGCCGGCGCAGCCGTACACCTCGTCCAGGATAACTACAACGGATTTATCTTCGACGGCGGGGACGTGAATGGGCTCGCGGCTCTTATGTCTCATGTCAGCAATCTGAGCGAAGAGCGACTCGACGCCATGTCCCGCGCAAGTTATTTGCTGTCAAAGCAGTTTTCACCGGCTCGATGGGCCGATACACTTCTCGATGGCTTCCATGCTTTTTCGCGGCATTAAGGTGCGATATGTCAAAGGTTCGATTCGCGATTTCGTACACAGTAAAAAATGAATCACGGTTATTGCCATCTGCAATTGACTATCACATTGCTGTTGGCTGTTCGCGCATCTATATTTACTGGGACGGAGGATCGGATCACCCGGATTCTCTGCTTTCCGCATATCCTTCGGTTGTAGCTCGAAACTCCATCACTCCTGACGAACTAGAAGATCCGCCGCAGTGGATCATTGAAATCCTTCACGCGTGGGAGACGGACATGGATATTCGCAAACACATCAACACATATTATGCAGCAAAGAACGCCGCACTCGAAGGTATTGATTGGTTAATTAGTCTTGATCCCGATGAGCTGATTTTGATGGATCGAAATAGCCCAATAGATCAAGATCAGATTGTGAGGCAATTGAGTCGTGTACCGGACAAGGTTGACCAATTGCTTTTGCGGAATCTTGACTGTGTTCCTACTTCCGCGGAATCCAGGAATCCGTTTTCAGATTGCGTTTACTTCATGAATCGCTTTCCAATGACCGAATCCATTTGGCGATACTCTCGTGCGTTCTTCACTCGGATCTTGAAAGCACCGGCGCTTGCCGCGTGGTATGACTATGTGTTTTATCAGGTTCGGTTTGCTGGAGCACTGCCTCGGTTGATGAGCGACCCCAGAACCCATCGCGCAATTCCAGTCGGCTATTTCTTAAGTTACAGTACTTATAAGTCTTTTATTCGACTGACGACATTCTCGAACTTCAAGTTTGCAACACATCGCTGGATGGGTGATGTGAGAGAACCCCGAAGCATAGCTCTTGGTAATATCCTTCACTACGATATGCTCGATGCGGCCTACTTTGCTGATAAGCATCGGAAACGACAGGCAGAGTATATTAGAAGGACCTTCTATTTGATGTATCGACTTGCGCAAGTAGCCAGGAATTGCTCCGATAGCGAGGTCAAGGAGTTCTTTGAAAAGTACATAGCAATACGGAACCCGGCTCGCATTGCGCGTTTAGAAAGAAGGGGAATCTTGTTGAAAATTGATGCGGTTGCGAATTTTATGAAGGGAAGACATTGACTGACGTTCCGGGGAGAAGTTCCGATTGTGCCGCCGATTGTGTGGCGTTGTATTGTTTTAAAGATCAACGAGAGCCCGGTGCCGAGATTCGTTGTGCTTCAACGAGGGCCCGTCAGCACAGAGTTCCAGTAAGAGGGGGTCTGACTTGAAAAAAGCGCTTCCACAGATGGTACGAAATTATGAGGTAGACCGGCGGCACGTGCTGCCGGCATTCCGCGATGCGGTAACATTGGCCGCGCTCGGCCTCACCGTGAAAAAGCACCGTTCGCAGCTGGTCCGGCTCGGCCGGTCAATTCGCCAACAGGCGTTCGAGATGCGCGATGAGATGCCCTCAGTGAAGATTGTGGAATTGAGCAAGTTTCTTGGATGCGACGAGACAAAGGAGCTTGTAATTCCGCCGTTGGACGTGATTGTCGAGGGGGGCCTTGGGTACGTGGAGCTCTATGCCTTGCTGGCCACCGTGGTGAGCGCCATTCAACCGCGGAAGATCATGGAAGTGGGCACCTTCAGAGGCGTGAGCAGTTTGACCATGGCATTGAATGCGCCGGATGCGGAAATCTATACGTTCGACCTGCCCGACGAAGTGGAGGGCACCGTTGCCGAGGGGCTTACGAAAGGTGACCAAGCCTGTGTGGAGTTTTCTCGGGGTTACAAAGGCGCGGCGTTTTTGGGGCATCCTGTTGAAAGCCGCATCCATTTTATTCTCGCCGACTCGCTGAAGATGGATGTGCGCGATTACATGGACAGCGCGGATTTTTGCTTCATCGACGGCGGGCACTCGTACGAATGCATCAAGGCTGACACGGAGAACGCCTTCAAGGTGCTCTCGCCGCGAGGCGTGATCTTGTGGGATGACTACTCGTGGTATTTGGAAGGCGTGGGCCAGTATCTGACAGAGCTGGCAAAGACGCAGCCGCTGTGGCACATCGCCGGAAC
>JBEKWT010000482.1:0-5879 GCA_049512795.1 Occallatibacter sp. | reverse complement strand
CACTGCGTGGGCGCGGCCATAGCGTTTCTCTCTGGGGATCAGGTTCGAATCCCAGTTTGGGCTGACAAAATGGGCCTCGGCTGGCTGTGGCGCAGTGTCTCCGATCCGATGCGTTACGTTCCCCGCTACTGGGATGCACGGCATCTGGTGCCACTGATGCTGCGCTATCGGGATCGCCTGCCAATTGCCGGCTCTTGAGCAGCGTTTATTCTCCGGCGTCCGGGCTCTTTCGAATCCTTCTCATGCAAAACACATTCCTTCCGGCTCTCGCAGATGGCTTTGGACAGCGAAGGGTACTGGCCATTGTGACTGACTGAAAATGCATCTTGCAAAAGCGCGGGCATTAAGCCTCATGCATACGCTTCACATCATCGGCAGCTTTTCCCCACTGGACGGTGGGCCGCCCGAGGTCGTGCGCCAGCTAATAAAGGCCTACGCCGAAGTGGGCGCCGGGATTGAGGCGGTTTGCCTGGACGATCCTGGCGAGTCATTTCTGAAAGGCATTGAATGCCCGGTGCATGCTCTTGGCCAGCCCTATCTCGGCAGGTTTGGATTTTCGCCGCGATTCTGGCGCTGGATCGGCGAGAATGCAGTTCGCTTCGACGGCATTGTGATGCACGGGGTATGGACTTTTCCCAGTGTTGCACTTCGTTTTGCGGCGCGCCACGCGGGCAAGCCCTACGGAATTTTTGCCCATGGCTCACTCGATCCCTGGTTTGCCGGGAAATATCCGCTCAAGCACCTCAAAAAGTCGCTTTACTGGCCAATGCAGTATAAGGTTCTCCGCGATGCAAGGGCGGTTTTCTTTACGACCGAATCAGAGCGAGATCTGGCGAAGACCAGTTTTCGTCCCAATGAATGGAATAGCGTGGTCGTTCCATTTGGGATCACTGATCCCGAGAATGAAGGGAGAGATTCCGTCGGTCAGATCGAATTGTTCTACCGCAAGTTTCCAGCGCTTCGCGGCCGCCGCTATGTTCTGTTCCTGGCCCGCGTCCACGCAAAGAAGGGCTGCGACATGCTGCTCGAGGCATTTGCGAAGGTCGCGGCCTCTGTTCCGGATGTGGACCTCGTAATTGCCGGCCCCGACCAGGAGGGAATGCAGGCGAAGCTTCAGCTCCTTGCCGAACGGTCTGGCATTGCCGGCAGAGTGCACTGGCCCGGCCTCATTGGTGGCGACCTAAAATGGGGCGCGCTCCGTGCCTGCGACGTTTTCGTCCTGCCGTCTCACCAGGAAAACTTCGGCATTGCGGTCGTCGAATCCCTGGCCGTAGGACGTCCGGTGCTCATCAGTAATCAGGTGAACATTTGGCCGGAGATCAAGGAAAGCAACGTAGGTTTCGTCGAGGACGATACGTTGGAAGGCACCGAGAGCCTCCTGCGCCGGTGGTTCGATTTGGCTCCTGCCGAACGCGACGCCATGGCCGCGCGCGCGCGACCCAGTTTCTTAAAGCGATACACACTAAAGCGAACCGTGGCGGCCCTCGAGCAGACATTTTCTTCCGAAGCTGCCCAATCCGGACAGGGTCGAGGCATGGACTGCGCTCCGAATGATTCCGATCTCTCCATCGCGCCGGCGAAAAAATGCACGGTCGCGGAATAGCGGGGGGCTATCGAAGCTTATGAGGCCGATCATCTCAGCAAGGGCACCATCCATTGTGCAAGAGGATTTGCGATGAGTGAGAGGGCAAGTGTTGCAGTTATTATTTTGACCCATAATGAAACTCTGCATTTGCAGCGGGCTCTTGAGCACATTGCCGGCTTTGCCCAGGAAGTTTTTGTGGTGGATTCATTCTCGACAGACGGAACTGCGGAACTGGCGAGGTCTTTCGGCGCGCATGTCCTCGAACACGCCTTTCAGAATTACGCAAAGCAGTTTGAATGGGCGCTCGAGAATGCGCCGATCACTTCCGAATGGGTGATGCGTCTTGATGCAGACGAAGTTGTCGAGGCCGACCTTGCGGCGGAGATTGTCGAGAAACTTCCCCAGCTTCCCCCCGATGTTACGGGAGTGAATCTCAACCGCAAGACGATCTTCCAGGGCAAATTCATCCGTCATGGAGGAAGGTACCCTTTGACACTTCTTCGCATGTGGCGCCGTGGCAAGGCGCACATCGAAGATCGTTGGATGGACGAACACATGTATCTCTCCGAGGGGCGTTCGGTAACCTTCGATGGCGGCTTTGCGGACCACAGCCTGCGAGATCTCACGTTCTTCATCGACAAGCACAATTGGTATGCAAGCCGGGAAGCGTTGGACGTGCTGAACAAGCGCCTACATCTATTTGAAGAGTCGTGCGCTCTCACCGCTGAATCGACGGCTCGGCAGGCAAAGCTGAAGCGCTTCTTCAAGGAATCGGTCTATAATCGGATTCCGTTTGAAGTCTCTGCCTTCGCCTACTTCTTCTATCGATATTTCATCCAGCTGGGCTTTCTGGACGGGCGCCAGGGCCTTGTTTATCACGTTTTGCAGGGGTTTTGGTACCGCTTCCTGGCGGGGGCAAAGCTTCGCGAACTGGAAGCAGCTGTACGCGATGCCTCGCCCGGCGATGATATCCGCATCAAGATTGCAGGCTTAACGCGGCAAAAGTTTTAGGAGACTCATTACCTCCTTGCATTCCCCGCTCAATCGTAACTGGAAAGCCCAATTCCGCTCTGCTAGTCTAGATTGACAGTTTGCTGGATCATTGTCTCTTTAAGTATGCCCGGCATGCTCATACGCTGTATTTATAACGGTGCGAGCACCATTCAACATCCACCCTCGAGGAGAAAGACGGCATGGCGATAAGGAAAGCGTTGGTTTGTGGCGCAGGCGGCTTCATCGGCAGCCACATGGTCAAGCGTTTACGCGCGGAAGGGTACTGGGTTCGCGGGGCGGATCTCAAGCATACCGAATACAGTCCGTCGGGCGCGAATGATTTTGTGATTGCCGATCTGCGCCTTCGCCAGAGCTGGGAAGCAATTCTTGACGAGGGGATGGATGAGATTTATCAGTTCGCAGCGGATATGGGCGGTGCTGGTTACATTTTTACTGGGGAGAATGACGCTCAGGTCATGCACAACTCGGCGATAATTAATCTCCACGCGGCAGATTTCGCAGCACATCTTAAAGTGAAGAAAATTTTCTACTCGTCCTCTGCTTGCATGTACCCCGCCTATAACCAGGAAGACCCCGACAACCCCAAGTGCGCTGAGGAAACCGCTTATCCCGCGGCGCCCGACAGCGAATATGGATGGGAAAAACTCTTTAGCGAGCGGATGTACCTGGCGTTCGCGCGTAATTACGGGCTCAACGTCCGAATTGCCCGCTTTCATAACATCTTTGGCCCCGAGGGCACCTGGCAGGGCGGGAAGGAAAAGGCGCCTGCCGCACTTATTCGTAAGGTGGCTGAACAGCCCGATGGCGGACAAATCGAGATGTGGGGCGACGGCCTGCAGACCCGCTCGTTCCTATACATCGATGAGTGCATTGAAGCGGTACGCAGGTTGATGGAGAGCTCTTTCCAGGGGCCAGTCAACATAGGCTCGGAGGAAATGGTCACCATCAATCAAATGGCCGAGATGATCATGAAGATTGCCGGCAAGAAACTCTCCATCAAGCATATTCCCGGGCCGACTGGCGTTCGAGGCAGAAACTCCGACAGCAAGTTGCTGCGCGAGGAGCTCAAGTGGGAGCCTAGTCAAAGCCTTTTCGACGGTCTGTCAAAGACTTATCCGTGGATTCACAGTCAGATGCAGGCTGCGTCGAAGAAGATTCCGGAAGTTACTGCCGGCGCCCGCTAGAAGAAGATGAGGCGGCGGGACATCAAGGCGCCCGCACACCAAATTCCGGTCTTCGCTCGGAACGAATTCTTCACAGCATAGCGATCAGCGCCATTGCAATTGTCACGGGATAGGAGGATCCCACCTGCACATGATGAAAGCTCTAATTACCGGCTGCACCGGCCAGGACGGCTCATACCTGACTGAGTTCCTTCTCGGCAAAGGATACGAAGTCCACGGCCTCAAGCGGCGCGCGTCGAGTTTCAATACCGATCGCGTTGACCACATTTTCAGGGATCTTCACGAAGCCGACAATCGCTTCTTCCTGCACTATGCCGATCTCACTGACGGCAGCTCGCTTTCCTCGCTTCTACACAACCTCGAGCCGGATGAGATCTACAACCTGGGCGCGCAGAGCCATGTAAAGGTCAGCTTCGAGATTCCAGAATTCACTGCGGATGTCGTCGCCTGCGGAACTCTGCGCCTTCTCGAAGCCATGCGGCTAACTGGCGTCAAGTGCCGTTTCTATCAGGCTTCATCGAGCGAAATGTTTGGAAGCGCGCCGCCCCCTCAAAGCGAGACGACGGCCTTTCATCCGCGCAGTCCGTACGCCTGCGCCAAAGTCTTTGGGCACAACATCACCGTGAATTATCGTGAGAGCTATGGAATTCACGCGTCGAGCGGGATCCTTTTCAACCATGAATCTCCGCGTCGCGGCGAGACCTTCGTGACTCGCAAGATCACCCGTGCGGTAACTCGCATTAAGTACGGAGTTCAGAAGAAACTCTTCTTAGGTAACTTAGAGGCGCGCCGCGACTGGGGGTATGCGCCCGATTACGTTCGCGCCATGTGGCTGATGCTCCAACAGGAAAAGCCGGACGACTACGTGATCGGCACCGGAGAGGCGCATTCGGTCCGCGAATTCGTGGAACTTGCATTCGCAACTGTCGACCTGGATTGGCATGAGTACGTAGAGATTGATTCCCGCTACTTTCGGCCGGCCGAGGTTGACTATCTCTGTGCAGATACCGCGAAAGCGCGGAAGGTCCTGAAGTGGGAACCAACTGTAACCTTCAAAGAGTTGGTAAGCATCATGGTTGAGGCCGACAGCAAAGACCTGGAAGCTCGCCTCAAGGGTGGGACCGAAGCGCTTCAGCTTGCAGTCGCAGCCGAAGGCAGGCAGTCGTGATTCAGCTGCCCAATAAGCGAATTGTGGTCACGGGCGCAGCAGGGTTCCTTGGACGTCATCTGATCGCCCGGCTCCGGAAAATGGGCTGCGAAAACATCTTTGATCCGTCGCACAAAAAATACGACCTTACACACCCGGATGCGATTGAACGCATGTTCGATGAGCATCGGCCGGAGGTTCTCATTCACTTGGCAGCCGCTGTGGGGGGCATCGGCGCAAATCGCGCCAACCCAGGCCGATTTTTCTACGAAAACGCGATCATGGGCATTCAACTTATCGAGGCCGCGCGACGTCGCGGGGTAGAGAAGACGGTTGTCCTGGGCACAATTTGCGCTTATCCGAAGTTCACGCCAGTTCCGTTTCGTGAAGAAGAACTATGGAATGGCTATCCAGAAGAGACCAACGCCCCTTACGGGCTGGCTAAGAAAGTGTTGCTCGTGCAATGCCAGGCCTATCGAGAGCAGTATGGAATGAACGCTATCTTTCTTTTGCCTGTGAATCTTTACGGGCCCGGTGACAACTTCGATCTGGACTCGTCTCATGTGATTCCTGCTCTGATCCGCAAGTGCCTTGAGGCAGCGGAGGCAGGGCGCGAAGAGATTGTGCTGTGGGGCGACGGGTCACCTACGCGCGAGTTCCTGTACGTGGAAGACGCGGCGGAGGGCATCATTCTGGCGACGGAGCAGTACGACAAAGCTGATCCGGTGAACCTGGGCAGCGGGATGGAGATTTCGATTCGCGATCTGGCAACGACCATTGCAGAGATGACTAGCTTCAAGGGACGAATCATCTGGGACACGAACCAGCCAAGTGGCCAGCCGCGGCGGCGTCTGGACGTTAGCCGTGCAGAAAGGGAATTTGGGTTCCGAGCCAAAACCCCGTTTGAGGTAGGTCTGCGTAAGACGATCGATTGGTATATCAGTTCCAT
>JBEKWT010000481.1:0-6030 GCA_049512795.1 Occallatibacter sp. | reverse complement strand
CGAAACGTCTTTATCGCATTGACGCGCTTACAAACATCGGCCATTGCGACGATCCGAGAAGGCCATTGATGATTAGGATTTCAGTCATCATTCCCACGTATAACCGGCGGCACGTTCTGGAGCGCACGCTGCCAGGGGTTTTGGCGCAGGATTTTCCCCCGCAAGACTATGAAGTGATTGTTGTGGTGGACGGGTCGACCGATGGTACGGCCGAACTGCTGCGCGACCTGAAGCCAAAATGTTCCTTGCGGGTTTTGGAATCGCAGCACCGTGGCGCAGGCGCGGCACGGAATGTGGGCATTCGAGCCGCAATTGGCGAGCTGGTATTATTTCTTGACGACGACCTCATCACCACGCCCGGTCTCCTGGAGCAGCACTGTGCAGCACATGCCGGAGCCGATCCATGTGTAGTTCAGGGCCGCATGTACATCGCGCCCGACAGTTCGCAGACGATCATTCGCTGTGCTATCGAACGCATCGGAGATGCCTACTATGGCCGCATGAGTCCGGACATGGATTTGCGCTTCCCCGATGGAACATTTTCACTCGACGTCCTCTCCTATCTCGTGAATAGCTCAATACCCAGGGACGCCGTTGTGCGATGCGAAGGGTTCGATGAGAAGTTTCTAGCGGCCGAAGAACTGGACTTAGGCTTGCGCCTGTGGAAGATGGGGTTGTCGTTCCGTTACCGGCCGGACGCGATTGTCTACGAATACTATGTGAAGTCTTCAGGAGCTTTCTTGCAGTCGCAGGCAAGAGCTTTGGGGGCGGGCGATCTTCTTGCAAGCCGCAAGCATCACGAGTACCGTCCCTGCTGTGGTTTGTCTAAGTGGGCAGAAAGCCATGCCTGGAAGAGATGGTTGTGGGAAGCACTAACAAGCTCACCCATGTCGTTCGTTCCGCTTCTGTCGCTGCCGCTTCGTCTGGAAAGGTTTTTTTATCGATTCCCAATCATCCGAGAGTTCGCGCTGCGCTATCTAAATGCGGTGGACACCATTGCGCACTTCGAAGGCGCACTCGCCGACACCGGCTCCTGGAAGGCATTAGAAGACGAATTCGGCCGGAGTTGTCCGTCACTTCTCTATCATCACATTGGTCCTGTGCAGCCCGGCACCAATCGTGAATTGACCGTATCGCCCGAGCGTTTTGAGCATCAGATCCGATGGTTGGCTCGCAAGGGATATACCGGCATTAAGCCTTCCGATTGGCTCAACTGGATTCTCAACGGGGCGAGCCTGCCTAAGAAGCCAATTCTCGTGACATTCGACGATGCTTATGCCGACACCGCTAATTATGCCCTGCCGATTCTTATCAAGTATGGATTTAGCGCTGCCGTGTTTGTTGTGACCAAACGGTTGGCTGGGACCAACACCTGGGACGAGGCGAAAGGCTGTGGCACGCTCCAAACTATGACCGCTGAACAGATTCAGCACTGGGCGCGTCAGGGAATCGAGTTTGGTGCGCACAGCCGAACACACCCGCATTTGACGACACTGTCTGCTTCCGACCTGGAAGCAGAGGTGGTCGGCGGCAAGAACGACCTTACCGCAGTTCTGGGTTATCCTCCCGTCGCGTTTGCATATCCCTACGGAGAATACAACGACGAGGTCTGCGACTCGGTTCGCGGACAGTTCGATCTGGCATTCAGTGTGGAGGAAGGGTTAAATTATCTTTCGGACGATCCGCACGTTCTCAAACGTTGTTATGTTGGTCCCGGTGATTCGCATCTTGAATTTGCTCTGAGCGTACGCCGGGGCGGGATCAGAAGACTGCGTGACTGGCGCATCAAGCTGGCCCTGCGCACGCGGCTGAAGCGGGGGCTCCGCATTGGCTCGCCATCGTCCTTAAAATAGTGTGAGCCCCTTTTGAGATGGGCGCTGGCGGGATTCAACTGCGATGGACGGCCATTCAGGCCGGTGAACGCGTGGGTAGCGGCAAGGTAGAGTCGTGCTCAGCCGGCGAGAGTCCCGCGGCCGTTTCAATCGTGCTTGCTATTTGGCCCTGAGCTTTCTGGTGCGGAAGAAGAGCAGGGCCGCGCTAAAGCTCTTTGCCAGCAGCACACCCCATCCGCAGGAAATAATTTCACCGGGGTCCGGAGAATCTCGCGGCCAGGTTAGCGGCTTTCGCAGCGCACGGCGAGAAAAAAAGCGCAGAAGATCCAGGCGGTGGCCGGGATACTCAGAAAAAAGCAACATCGAATAAGCAATTTGATTGCGAGCTTCCAGCTTGATATCGTCTGACTTCTGACAGGTATGGAAGACGATCGCGGCGGGAACATAAGCGGCGCAGTAACCGAGCGAGAGAAAGTGTACGAAAGCGTGGTGTTCTTCCGCGCCGCGGAACGGGGCGCCCCTGCCGAGACGCTCATCAAAGACCTTCCATCCTTTGCACGCTGCTTTGCGTATCGCCATGTTGGCGCCGATGCCCAATCCGCCAAAGGCCGCTATTTCAAACCATCGACCGTCATCGTCGCTGAGGAACCGAGTTGGCTCTTGGTTACTGTCGCCGGCGCGAGACTCTGGTGAGATGGTCCTGCCCGTCACTACGGCTACACGCGGTTCCGCGAACGGCTCAAGCAGCAATCTCAGCCAGCGCTCATCGGGCACGGCGTCATCATCTAAATACGCGACAATCTCGGAGTTGCTTTCGGCGAGTCCTCGATTGCGTGCGCGGCTCAAGCCCTGGGTTGGCTCAAAGGTATAGGCTGCAGCAAATTCCCGGGCAACAGCTTCTGTCTCTTCGTCTCCCGAAGTGTTATCGACGACGATCACCTCATCTGGTGTCCGTTCCAGGTGAGCGATGCCTTCGAGGCATTTCCGCAAGAGTGTTGGACGATTTCGCGTGCAGATGACAATCGTGATTGTCAGTTCTGATTCCCCAATTGCGCGAGGTGTGTCAGGCTGCATCGGATGGCGGGCCAGGGACTTCAACCGGTAAACCTCCCGTTCAAATTAAAGGCGCGCCAATCAAGATTTCCAGGCGATCCACCGATTCTGACTCAAAAGAGGCCGAACACAACAAATGCCCCACACTTGAACGGTATAGATATTTTATCAGACGATCGAAGAAAACACCCCGGAGTGACGCTCGTCCTCAAGAAGACGCATGTGTGTCATTTTGTCGATGATGACGACAGCGTCAGTTGACGAAAGTCCGAGAGCGGCGGTACTGTCGACGGCTCTCTGTCTGTACGGCTCCCGCTCGCAATCGAGCCCCGCCGAACGGTTTCGGCCGTGAAAGCAAGCCGCGTGGTTTAATGCGATCGTCGCGGAAGTACGTGCAATCCTGCCTGACCAACTTCACACGGTGATCGGCGCAAAGTCTTATGGATCCGACGCTTTATAATTGACCTTCAAGATGCTCTCAATGGGTCGCGATGTTAACGACACCCTCAAACAGAACAAAGAGATCTTCCGCATCATGAAGCAAAAGCAATGTAGGTCTGAATGGCAGACAGACAGGTCCAGGCTCGGCGACACATTCGGCTGTCCTCATGGCTGAGAACTTTCGTTATCGTCGTGATTTACGCGGCTGCCATGATCTCGACGAATACCCACTTTACAATTCTGGACGACGAAAGCACCATCGTTGCGTGCGCAGGCAGGCAGCCCTTAACGATTCTGCAGGACTTTGTATCCGGGAAACCCGCAAATGAGCACCCTCCTTTGTCGGAAATCTTCCTGCATTTCTGGCTAGCCGCGACAAACTACTCGTTCTTCCTGCTTCGTGTGTTCGCCAACCTCTTTTTCATCGCCGGGATCCTGATCACTGGTCTATCCTCGCGGAAAATCTCCGGACAAGGAGCGTATTGGGCCACGCTTGCTGTTGGCTTCCTCTGGCCCTTTGCGTTTCAATACGGGCGCATTACCGGATGGTACTGCTTTTGCATGTTTCTCGTGGCATGGCTCACCTGGGCCTACCTGCGGATACTCGACGATCATGATCGCTGGTCATGGGTTTCCTTTGGGATCGCAGCGTTATTGATGGTTTGGTCCAATTACTTCGGGGTCGTTCTTCTCCTGTTATTTCTTGCCGACTTAGTGATATTTCATCGGAAGTTAGCTGCAAGGCGCCTCCGCTCACTCCTCGTGGTAACGACACTCGTCGCATTCAGTTTCTTGCCACTCCTTAACGTTGCCACCTTTGACCTGCGGCACAATACCGCGCCAATCGCGTCTGCTATCGACCTGAAGAATGCGCTCGCCACATTCGGCTTTCCGGTCTTCTCCATCTTCGGCTCGGTCGCCGTCGCGCCGTGGTATCTACCACTTAGTATCCCCATTCTTGTGGGCACGATTCTTCTACTCGCGGCCATCTGGTTCAGTTCCGGCCGCCGCTGGCTTATCTATTTCATTCTGGCGATGGTCTTGCTGGCACTTAGCGGACACATGAGTGTCAAGCGGGTTCTTTTTCTGCTTCCGTGGCTGTTTCTGGCCATTGGAATTTCCGCAGCGAGCCGCACATCCCGCTATTCCAAGCTGTCAGTGGTAGCAATTGCCGTCCTGGTCGTCACTGGTTGGATAGGCATCGTGTCTGGAAAGCACTATGCCACCGCGAACCTATACGAGCCCTGGGGCAAGGTTGCTGAGGTCGTGGCACAGGATGCGCGCCGTGGGGCGACCATCATTAGTGTAAATCCGCCGTTTTTTCTTTATCTCGATTACCAGCTTGGTCTTGAGTCTGACACCAAAGCAGCTGAGACGGCTTACCTTGGTGAGGCCATCTATCGCTCCCATGGGTATGCCATTTTGAAGCCGGACGATTGGCAGACATGGGCTGGGAAACTCCATGGGAAGGTCGTGCTGGTGAACGGATCTGGGTTCTCGGAGCAGGTAGAGGAACAGAACGGCTTGAACGATGCATTGCGTCTGCGCTGCAAGGTGTTGGGCGAATACCGCGCCGCTCCCGACCCTGCTGCCCTGTGGAAAGCACGATTCGCCAAAGACGCCCCGATTCTTGCCTACCGCACCGACGTAATCTGGTACGATTGCCCGCACTGAACTTCCAGCACAGCACAAGGCGCACGGGGCTTTCGATCACAGATTTCGGCGTGTCAAACCCACACTCTCTAAAGATTCAGGCCAGGACTGAAGAAGAACCGGCTTAAGGGTCTGTTGACCTTTTCGGACCGATACGATGGCCTATCTTTCCTCATGCCCCGTTGGTCTGAAGTCATATGAGACGCCGATGGTAAAGCCGTTGGGGTTGAGGTCGTGAGGCCCGCCGAAGAATTGGTGCCAGTACTGGTACTCGTAATCACCGCGTATCCAGACATGCCCCCAAGCACGGTACTCCACTCCTGCTGCGGGCGACAGGACCAGGAATGTGTCATGCGAATAATCGGGTACGGGCGGGGGGAAGTCGATGCTGCCGATGCCGGCCAAATATTTGACGTAAGGACGGAAGTTGCGATAGTGGTTCCAGGCGTAGATCGGCCCGGCCTCAGCGGTATCCTGGCGCATTTTGCTGAATCCCGGGGGACGGCCATAGTTGATATCGTGCCCTGCGGCCTCAAAACCAAGGCCATTCAAAACCTTCGGCATCCGGTTGAGATACCAGTCAATCCACGCTGAGATGCCTTCCATTCTTTTCCCGGGCCCCCAGTCGAGGCTGAAATCGGAGAAACCGCCGCCAATGACGATCGGTATATTACCTTGGTGGGCAGCTGGCGCGACTTGGGAGTAGACGGGAAACACCGCGGCGACAAACAGCGCCGCGAGGATAAGCTTGGGGGGGAGCTTTAAACGCATAATGTCTCCTTGAGGGTTGACGAACACACCCCCCGGAGCAATACATCTTTGGGGGGAGAGTCATCATTGCTTTTCCAAAGTTGCAAGGCAGAAACTCAGCAGGACCGCAATGACTTACGGGGGCGGCTCTTTCCGGAAAGCTTCCCGCACCTTTGGGCTTTGATCCAGACTTCACATTGCACTGTCCAGATTGTAAACATACGTCCCGATGACCCGGATCACGATCTTTCCTGCATCCGTCCAGAGGCACGAACCCAGGTGTACACGGCGGGGCTTTTGC
>JBEKWT010000480.1:0-5868 GCA_049512795.1 Occallatibacter sp. | reverse complement strand
AGATTGGGCAGTGCGTAGTTGGACTTGCCGTCGCCGCCGTACGTGGTTCCGAGCAGCGAAAACAGGGCGGTGTTGGAAGAGATGGACAAGAGCTGACCGGCGGCGGAAGCCCAACCCAACGGAGGGAAGTTGAAACCGACCAGCGACAATTGACCAAGAAATTGATCCGACATATTTGTCTTCTCCCGATTCGATGGCTCTAGCTGCGGGACGGAAATATCCCCGATAGAGCGATGACCCAGTTCATAACCAGAAAAGGCTGACGGTTCTCGTGGGACTGGCTTGCTCCTGCGGTGGAGATGGTGCCGGCGTTCATGGCCACCAGATTGGTTGGGCCCGCGTAAAGCTTCGGAGTCCCGGACGAGGTGGCGAACATGGCCGTAGCTGGATTGAAGCCTGAGGGCGCCGCTCCCGAGCCCTGCAGCTGATGGGTGTGAGGGGGGACCTCGGCTGCAGTCAAGGTGTGGAGATCCTCCCCGCCGATTGACCCCTGGGGGAAGGGACCGCTGAAGCCGATGGGGGTACGGCCCTGCAGGTTGGGAAGCGCGAAGGTGATGCGACCATCACCGCCGTAGATGGTGCCGAGAAGCGAAAACAGCGCCTGGTTCTGGCTGATCTGAAGGAGCTGTCCGTTGCACGCGGAGTAACCCTTGGGCGCAAAACCCCAGGATCCCAGCACCAGTTGGCCGAAATAAGGTGTTGCCATGTTCTCTCCTGTTCCTGTGCCTGCGATCTGTACCGTTTCAGCTTTGGGAAGGATAGATGCCGTAAACGCAGATAATCCAGTTGAGCACGAGAAAGGGCTGGAGGTTAGCGTGCGGCTGGTTGCTGCCCGGGGAAGGACGCAACGTGGCGGCATTCATGGAAGCGGCGGGAGGCGTGGCCGCATAGACGGCGGGGACGGAGCCCGCCACGTTGCCGACCGGGGAGCCGGTTCCCCCACCGCTGGTTGAACTGGAGAACACGTGACTGTGCCTGGGGTATTGATTGACGGTGACAGTGACGTTCTCCGCTCCACCGGGTTGCCCGAGGGCATAGTTCGTGACGCCATTGGAACCCTGATGTATGGGAATGCGGCCGCGCAGGTCGGGAAGGTTGAAGACGGACGTACCGTTTCCACCATAGGTTGTGCCGATGAGGTTAAAGAGCGTCGAGTATTCCGCGATGGCGACGGACTGGCCCATGCACTGCAGCCAGCCAGCAGGCGCGAAGTTGAACCCGACGAGGCGAACTTCACCTGTATATGCGCTACTCATCCATGGACCTCCGTGCGTTCTGAGCACGCGGGGGAACGCGTGCACGGAGCCTACCATCCTGGCGCTCGGTGATGTCAAGTGTGAGTCCTGTGAATATCTGGCCCAGGCTCGGCGGAGCTGCGGAGATTCGCAGAAAATTAATGACTGCGATTTTCGGACACGTTGCGGCTTAACTCAAGAGGCGATCGATCATTCACAAAACAATGGTTGACAAAGGGGTTGGGGTGCGATAAATATCGACACAAAGATCAAAGTTGCCGCCCGTCGCAATGCTGACTTCCCCAAATAGGAGCGGGCGAGCGAAACATAGCTCGATTCATTCTTCCTTTGCGATGGCGATTGGAACTGCGTTTTCTCAAGCGGATCACCATCGTTTCTTTCCCTATAAATGCGCCACTGGGACTTAAGAGTGAGGTCTATTTGATGTTGCCCGCCGCCCGCTCGGTGCCGCCGCTCAGGTTCTCCCTGCTGAAATCTCGCCTGCTTGTTCTTGCCTTGACCGCAGCGTTCACGCCGATTGGATTGGCGGGTCGCGCGGACGCACAGTGCTCGGGAACGGGGACCACCAACTACACTTCCACTGGCGGTGTGTCCGTCGCAGCCGGGACAATCAGCACCTCGACCAATACCATCACCGTTTCGGGCGTCCCGGCTGGGGATACGATCAGCTGCGTCTCATTGGTGCTCAATGGGGTCACGTCGAGCAACAGCTCAAATCCGGGCGCGACCGCTCAGTATTCGAGCGTGAACTACGCCGCATTCATGCTGACGGCTCCCGGTGGAGGACAACAGCTGGAGTTCCTGGGCGCGACGGGCGACGGCGACGACCCGATGGCCGGTGTCAACGTTACGGTCTGGGATGGGGCCAGCGGCCTCGCGCCGTTTATCGGATCCGGCACCGACTACTCGTGGCCAAACACCGGCTCCCTCTCAGTCAAGCCGAGCTCTTACTTCAATGCGCCCGACAACGGTATCAGTGGGGGTCCCCCATTGCCGGCCGGAGGCGGATCGGCACAGTGGGCAACGACCGACGGCGACGGAACATTCTCAAACGTATTTGGAGGTGGCGCGGCGACGCCGAACGGTGGCTGGATTCTGTCGCTCAGGGACGATAACCCGGATACAGAGGGCGATCCAGTGTCGGTCACCAGCTGGTCGCTGGTGATGACGGTGGTGGCCAGCGCCAAGGCCGATACCACCACGACGATCAGCTCGAGTTCGACAAACAATACATCGTTCACCGGCGGCGCGAACAGTTCAGTGACGCTGACCGCGACCGTGACCTCGACATCCACGGTAGACGCCGGAACCGTGACCTTTAAGGATGGCGGCACCGATCTCGCCTGCAGCCCCGTCGCGGTGAGCAGCGGCACGGCGCACTGTACGACGACGTTGACTACTGAAGGGATCCACACCCTCAGCGCATCCTATTCGGGATCAAGCGACTTTAACCTGAGCAACTCCGGAACGCTGAATCAATTCGTCAAGAATCACAGCACGCTTTCGGGCGGGGAGTACTGCAACACAGACGCGGTCACGGTGGATGGGGGGGTGATTACGCCTTATCCATCGGTGGTGAACGTTGGAACGGACACCACAGCGCTCACTGGCACGGTCGCGGACCTGAGCATCACCCTGAAGGGCCTGTCGGCATCGGCCGGGCTTTTCCCGGGCTACGGCTTTATGCTGGTCGCGCCAGACGGGGGGACGCACAACCTGGACTTCCTATCCAGCGTGGGAACTTCCGGTTCGCAGTCGGCGATCAATCTTACGATCGCAGACGATAATCCGTCCGGACCCGTTGACGGACCCCTTAGCACCACCACCTACGGGCCCACCGACGTCTCCAATTCGGCAGATGCATTTGTGCAGGCAACGTCGCCTGCTCCCCAGGTTCCGGGGACGATCAATTACGCGCAGCCGGATTTCTTCGGAAGCAATCCTTTGACCCTGAGCCAGGCATTCAGCGGGGTCGACCCAAACGGCGACTGGACGCTGTACGGGTACAACAACGGCGGCGACTCGCTGGCCGTCACCGGGGGCTGGTGCCTGGCGTTTACCGTAAATAGCGGTGCGGCCACCACCACCACGCTGACCGCGTTGTCCCCCGCGTTTACCGGTAATCCAGTTACTATTACCGCGACGGTGACGAGCGGCGGAAATCCGGTAAGCGGGGGCACAGTGACGTTTACTGAGAACGGCGCAGCGCCGGCCGGCGTCAGCAACAACGTGGCCACGGTAAACGGCAGCGGCCAGGCTTCGATCACCACCAGTTCGCTGGCCGAAGGCGATCACGACATCGTCGCCACTTATAGCGGGGTGTCGAACACGTACGGCACGAGTTCGGATTCCCGTTGGTACCGCGAAAACACCGCGACGACGGCCACGGCCTCGGGCGCGTCCGCGACCTTCTGCAACCCGGGGGGCTTCACGCTGCCCAACCAGGCCGAAAGCGCGGATAACATCGGCGCGGCGGCGCCGAACCCGTCGAATATCTTCGTCGCGAACCTGCCGGGCACGATCAGCAAGGTTTCGCTCGAGCTGGAGGACTTCCAAACCAACCCACTCAGCGACACGATCTACTACACGTCTTCACTTCTGGTGGGGCCGGGAGCCGCAACCGCGAATACGCTCGATTTCTTCTCCGGGACCGGAACCACCGACAACGAGACAGAACTAGCCAAGGGCAACTACATCTTTGCCGACAGCGGCAGCGAACTGGTGCCGCAGGCAGATTTCGGGCCCGGCACCTACCTACCAACCAGCTATGACACCAGCGGCATCAAGGGCACGTATACCGCGAGTCCCAGCGGCTTCTATACGCTGCCGGGCTCGTTCAACTATGCCGCGACGCGGGGCAGCTCCACTTTCGATTCCGTGTACGGCAACGCGGACGCGAACGGGACCTGGAGCCTGTATTTTTATCAGAACTTTTCCGTCGTCACCACCCAGGCGACCGCGACCGGCTGGTGCCTGGATTTCACCGAGAACCAGCCCAGCGCATCAGTGACCGCGTCGCACAACGGCTCTGGATTCCATGGCGAATTCGCGCAAGGCGAGACAAACGCGGATATCTCGGTCGCCATTACCAACAACGGGCCCGGACCCACCGGCGACCCCACGGGCAGTAATCCGCTGACCGTGACCGATGACCTGAACTTGGCCTTCACCTACTCGAACTTTTCAGGGACGGGCTGGAGCTGCTCGGCGTCGAGCCAGACGGTGACCTGCAAGAACGACAGTGCGATTGCCGAAAGCAGCCCCTACCCGGAGTTGACGATCGACGTCAATGTGTCCGCGAGTGCCGGAACGCCCATCAATAACAGCGTGTCCGTGAGCGGCGCGGGAGTTGCGTCCACGAATTCCAATACCGACTCGATCACCATCCAGCCGGACCCGCTGTTGTCGGTTACGAAGACGCACCCCGGGACATTCAAAGCGGGGCAGACGGCGGAGTGGGATATTACCGTGAGCAACGCGGCGACGAGCAGCTCGACCTCGGGCGCGGTCACCGTCTATGACGCTTTGCCGATGGGCTACACGCTGTCCAGTTACGCGGGCACCGGCTGGTCGTGTTCCGGCACGACTACGGCGACCTGCATGTCGTCGCAGGGAGTGGGCGGCGGAGCTTCGTTTGACACGCTGGCGCTGACGGTGGATGTGCCAACCAACTCGCCGTCCTCGGTGTCGAACACGGCGCTGGCGTGGGGCGGCGGAAGCCTGACCCAGACCAATTCCGGAAACGCGGCGTCGGGCAGCGACCTCGACGTGACGGTTTTGCCTGCGACGGTGAACGTGACGATCGGAACCAGCCCAGCGGGACTGGGCTTCTCGATCGGCGGCGTCGGTTACACCACGACACAGATGCCGGCTCTGACCGTCGGCACTCCATACGCGCTGTTGACCACATCGCCGCAGGCGGGCGCGACGGGCGTGCAGTACGTGTTCTCGCAATGGAGCGACGGGACCCTGACGACCGCCGATACACTGACGCCGACCCTGAGCACCACGAGCGACACGGCTGAGTTCACGACGCAGTATTTCCTGACGGTGAGCGCGGGCAGGCTACTACTTTACCGGGTGGACGGGCGCGAACTCGCCCAGCGACATCGCCAGCGCAACGAGCGCCAGCACTACTGTGACCATGAACGGCCCGGAAAACATCACCGCGAACTTCGCGCCGATTCCGGGGTATGTGGTTACGACATTGGCCGACGATCCGCCGGGCACTGCGGCCAACTGTCCCATTGCGAACACGCCTCCCTCCTCGAGCTGCACGCTGCGCGACGCGATCACAGCCGCCGATGCCAATAACGGCGGCGAGGGCAACATTACCTTCGCCTCGGGGCTCACCGGCACGATCGATCTGACCAGCGTTACGCCGACTGCGCTGCCCACGCTCAGAGGTCAGATCTCCATCACTGGGCCGGGCGCCAACGTCGTCACCGTCTCGGGGAACAATTCAGCAACGGTCGGCAGCATCTTCGCGGTCTACATCGGCGCGACGGTGGGTATCAGCGGACTGACCATCGCGAATGGGAGTGCCTACATTGGTGGCGCCATCAACAACAGCGGCGCGCTTACGCTCGCCAACAACACCTTCTCCGGCAAT
>JBEKWT010000479.1:0-4642 GCA_049512795.1 Occallatibacter sp. | reverse complement strand
TCCACGCCGAGCGCAAACCTGGATCTCGCGATTGTGGACGGAAATGTGCTCCAGTACTTCCCGACAGCTCCTCTTTACTACATGGTCACCTTGACCGTTGCGGATTCGGAGCAATTCCCGCCGACCCCGCAAGTGAATGTGCCGCTGATGACCTTGCCTTTGGCGTTGCCGACAACGACGACGCTCACGTCGTCCAACACCACCGCGGGAACCGGCGAAAGCGTGACGTTTACCGCCAAAGTGACCCAATCCGCAGGCGGCATCCCAACGGGACAGGTGCTCTTTGCTTACGGAACAACCACGCTGGGAACGGTGACGTTGGATGCCAACGGAAATGCCACCCTCCAGACATCGTTTGCCGCAACAGGCGTGTACAGCGTAACTGCTTCGTACACCGGGAACACGACCGATGCGCCGAGTGTCTCGAACGCGCTGACGGAGACGGTTGTCACGCCCGGAGTCACGGCATCGGTAAGTCCCGCAAGTTTGAGCATTCAGCCGGGAAGTTCGGGGCAATTAGTCATCACGATTACGCCGATCGGCGGGTATACTGGCACCATTGATTTTTCCTGCGGCACGTTGCCGGCGCACGTGTCGTGCACATTCGCCCCGCCGTCTTTGACATTGGGTGGCGCTGGGCCGTTTACCGACACCCTGACCGTCAGCACGAATGCTGCAGCCACGGCCCAACTCCGCATTCCAGCCAGGAGCGGGAGGCTCGACAGCCCCTTCCTGACCGCTGTCTTCTTGCTGCCCGGATCAGCGGTGGTCATGTTCGGGCTTAAACGCCGTGACAGGAAGCACTCGACTCCGCGCCAGTTTCTCTGGATGATTGCGATCTTCCTGTGGATTGGCGCCGGCGCATTGAGCAGCTGCGGGGGAAAGTCGAGTTTTGCAGCGCCAGGTACCTATTCGATTCCGATCACGCTCACCGTGAGCGGACAAGCGACTCAGAATATCAGTGCCACGGTGATCGTCGAGTAATGCCGGCTTTTCTTTGCAGGGATCACCGCATCAAGAAAGAGTCAAGATACCAGGAGAGGGACTTTAACCATGCAAATATGCAATGCCATGAAATTTCTGCGGATCGCCGCTGTGCCGGCGATCTCGATGATCATCGGGTTTCCAGCCTTCGTCTCCGCTCACGCGCAGGCCGCGCCGTCTGCGGCCCCACCCGCACCCCCGGTCCAGTTGCAACCCTACACTGCGTCGGACCAAAGCGCCTCCGCCGGCATGCCTGCCGGATGGAAAGTCGCGGGAGCCGCGCAAACAAATATCCAAATGACAGGGCCACAAGGCGAGGTCATCGACCTTGGAGAAGGAATTATCGCGCACGATGGTACTTTTCAATTGGGACAGACGGGACCCGACGGCTCCAATATGTCGATGCCGTACTCGGCAAAGCTTACTGACAAACTCACGATGGTTTTTGAGCAGCGTGCCGCGCTCAGCGGACATCCGGTTCCTCAGATTAAGTTCATTTACGCGGCGCCTCTTCAATCGCTACCGGCTGGGTTCCAATGCGGCTTGTTTGTGATCGCCGTCTCCGGGACCGCCACGCCGGGCGATGCCATGGGCATATTCTGCTCGCTCCCCGAAGACCGCCTCCAGTTTTATAAGAACTTTTTGTCGTTTGGATCGGCCCCCACCGCCGTAGCAGCCAAGGATGTGCCCACCGTCGCGGCCATCCTTAAGAGCTACCAGGTACCTTCCGCATGGCTGCAGAAAAAGTTTGCTCCCTTCACAGCCCCCGCCGCGGCTTCACCTAATCAGGGGCCTGGCAGTCCGGCCGAGGTCCAAATGTATCTACAGGCGATGCAGGAACAACAGAATGTCATCGATCGCGGCGCCACTTGCGCAGACGCAGGCATCATCGGCACTCCGAACATTCAGGTTGCCAGAGAGTGCGGCGGATGGGAGTCCAGCTACTAGAGTCGATCCCGGTCTTCTCGATGATCCCGCAAGAATGGCCGCCGAGCTCGCGGCCATCCTTCCCGCAGCGCACTCTTATCCATCCCTAAGAATTGGGTGCCCCATCCTTCGCTTTCTTCTCGCGAAGGGTGCGACAGCAAGAACCAACGCAAATCGGTCTTGGATACGGGCTTTAGCCCCTGCAGGCGGGAAATCCCACAACCCCCCACAAAACAATCCGGGCCTTTCGGCCCGGAATCTGTCCACTGCTCACTGTCCACTGTTCACTGGTTCTGCTTCTTCCCCAACGACAGAACCTGCAAATCCACCTTCGCCAGGCCCGACCGGGTCATCCCTAGCTTCTGCGCAGCACCATAGGAGAGGTCGATAATCCGCCCTTCCTCGACAAGATCGCCGCGATCCGTGATCCGCACCACAACCGATCTGTGGTTATGCACGTTTACCACCCGCACGATCGACCCGAAAGGAAGCGATGGGTGGCAGGCCGTCATGGCGTACATATCGTAGACTTCGCCGCTTGCAGTCTTGCGTCCATTAAAAACACCGCCATACCAGGAGGCGACTCCTCGAATCCTGTCTTTCCAGTTCTGGGCGGCGGCGGTTGGGGCGTTCTGCGGTATCCGGGGTTCCTGGTCAGCGAGCGATGGCGGCGTCGCAATCGCTCGAGCGGAAACCGCAGGCGCGGGGAGGGCTGGTCTGGGAAGACCCGCATCCGCTTGCACGGTGCGCGCCGAGAACAATACCACCAGCGCCACCATTGCAACGGCGGAGACACCAGCCACGAGGCAAATCCATAGCGGTGCCTTTCGTCTTAAGTTGCGTGTTTTCCTTTTTATAACCATCCAACAATTTTACTAGATCGCCACTGACCGCCGTCAAATGTTGTCAAGATCGATAATGGGATTCCTGTTGAAAAAACCTCGCGTTGACCCCTCTCGTGCAGGTAAGGCATTGTGTCCGAACAAGTTACAAATTGCACCAAGAATGGTGCACGCCTTCCTATTTTGGGCACAGATTTCGGTGCAAAATCGTCCACAAATAGGCAACTTGGCATCATGAATGCGCATCCTCCGTTCATGTTGTTGATATAGCTATACTTATCCAGTGATTTCCGTCGCAAAATTTCTTTTTGAAGTTTGCCGATTAATTCGCGGATGTTGCTACCGTGGTCTTAGGGTCTGCATTGAACCCTCCGTTTCGGGGGCATGGCAGGCCCTTTGCCATTTCTGTAGAGATTACAAATCTTCGCTGGGAGGCGCGAAAGTAGCGCCGGTCTCCAGACCGGCTGTACTGGCGGCGTCCTCGCCGCCAGCAAGCAGTCAACAAACGGAGCGAGCAGGGGCTTCAGGCCCCGGAATCGGCGCAGCAAAAACTCTCCGGCCTTTAGGCTCGGAGGTTGGCTCAGGGTCTGCTGTGAACTCTTCCAAGGGAGAGTTCGTGGTAGACCCTTCGTTTTTTCCGAGCACTCGCGCCGTAGGGAGTTTGCTTTCGGTGCCTCATATCCCTCTGCTGCGGCGGATGTGACACGGGACACCACATTCGATCCTGGGGCATGGGATACCACCTCTGATTTTGGAGCGCATGAGACACCACTTCCGATCTTGGAGCATGGGAAACCGCATCACTCGCGCCGTAGGCGCTGTGGTTATTAGCCCCGCGCTTCAGCGTGGGGAAGAGGGACCAACAAAGATCGCGGAGTCCCGTAGGGACGACGCAACCAAGCCCGCTTTAGCGGGCAAAAGACGCTAGCCCCAGGCGTAAGCCTGGGGTCAGCAAGAAAATCATCGCCAGAAAGCCCGCCTCGGCGGGCGAAAGAACAAAACCACCGGGGCCTCGGCCCCTAAAGGGAGCTTCCATGCAATTAAGCGCTGAAGGTTTGGATCTGATCAAGAAGTCCGAGGGCTTTCGCGATCACGTCTATCGCGACGTGGCCGGCTTTCCCACCATCGGCTATGGGCACCTGATCAAGCCCGGCGAGTCCTTCCCGGACGGCATTGCCGAGCCGCAGGCCTCCGCAATTCTTGCGGCCGACCTTCAGGCCGCCGAGCAGGCAGTTGCCCGGCTCGTCAAGGTCGCGCTGACCCAGGGCCAGTTCGACGCGCTGGTCGACTTTTGCTTCAACCTCGGTGCAGGCCGATTGGCCAGTTCAACGCTCCTCCGCGAACTGAATGCCGGCCACCACGATGCTGCCGGGCAGCAGTTGTTCGCATGGGACCACGCCGCTGGTTTCGTCAATGCCGGACTCAAAGCCCGTCGCCAGGCCGAATTTGACCTTTGGGCCAGGAGCGCTGAATCAAATCCCGCAAACGCAAAGCCGCCGGCGGAAATCACAACGAACCCCACAAAAACCAACGCTGCAACCAACGCAGCCTAGTGGAACCATTTCGAACGCACCATCAACCGGAGGGAACGAAAATGAACATCACCGCAACTGTCTTGTTCGCAGAGGCGCATGCTTTTCCAATGCCGACTCCCTATTGGCTGTTCCCTGTCTCTCCGTTCCTTCGGTCCCCCGTCTTTCTGGTCGGTGACCACTGTTCACTGACCACCGGGTCAACTACTAACCACTACCCACTAATCACTGCTTCTACCCACCCCCCTGCCTTCGGCACCCACCCCCCTGCCTTCGGCACCCACCCCCTCCCCCATGACTCTCCAGTCCCCGTTTTTCTGACCACTGACCACTGTTCACCGACCACTGTTTTTACCC
>JBEKWT010000478.1:0-4840 GCA_049512795.1 Occallatibacter sp. | reverse complement strand
TCAGAGAAATCACAAGCGACCCCGGATACGCAGCGCTCTTCGCAAGGATCCGCCGGCGGGTGCGCGAAGTCACCCCGGCCCAACCCGAGCAGGCTCGGGTGAGCGAAGAGCTGCCGCAATAACCCACGAAGCCTGCTTACTTGCTCACATGCGAGGTGGCCGCGGCCGGCCGCGCCAGCCGCAGGCGAGTGGCCATGCTCACCAATTCAGGAAGGGACTCGGCTTTCATCTTTCGCATCACGCTGCCGCGATGCGCTTTCACGGTAATCTCGCTGATCCCCAGTTCACCGCCGACCTGCTTGTTCGGAAGGCCAGCAACAACAAGTGCCAACACTTCGCGCTCGCGCGACGTGAGTTGCACATACCGGGCTTTCAATTCCTGAATCTCAGTATCGCGGTCAAGCAGGACTTTGCTGCGTTCGATCGCTTTGCGAATCGCATTCAACAAGGCTTCGTCGCCGAAGGGCTTGGTGAGGAATTCGACGGCGCCTGCCTTCATTGCCTGCACGGTCATGGGGATGTCCCCATGGCCGGTAATGAATATGATCGGCATGTCATGGCGATCCAGCGCAATTCGCTTCTGGAGCTCGAGGCCATTCAGGTCCGGCAGAGAGACATCCAGGATTAGACAACTCGGCACAGACACCCGCGGACGAGCCAGGAATTCCTGCGCCGAAGTGAAGGTCTCCACCGCCAGGCCTTCATGACGCATCAGAAGTTCAAGCGATTCGCGGACGGAGACATCATCATCCACAACAAAGATGACGGGCGAGGCAGGCGACATGGGGAAGCACCTTACTTCATAGCAATGTGCGTTCGCAGTAGTCATTGTAAATCCGGAACGTGAACGAGGAGGAGGGGGAAGCTTATTTGACCGGAAAAGCAGCATTGAGCGCGTCGAGCAGCGCCGTATCGTTGAAGGGCTTGAACAAACATGCGATTGCTCCTGATTCGAGCATCTGCGTCCGCACCGTCTCGTCTTTCTGAGCGGTGATGAAGATAATTGGGCGATTCAACCGGCGACGCTTCAGTTCGCGCTGCAGATCGGGCCCGGACATTCCCGGCATAGCGATGTCAAGGATCAAACATTTGGTTTCCTGGATTCCATCGGACGCAAGGAACTCCTCCGCCGAGGAGAATGTCTGAGATGCGAAACCGAACTCTTTGAGTAAATCTGGTAACGATTCGCGGATCGATTCGTCATCGTCGACGATTGACACTAGCAAATGCGCGTTCATCGTGGATATCTCAGTCCGCACTTAAATACAGCTTTGGAAAACCTGGAGAATCGTGCGTTCGCTCCAGCGCTGCTTCAGGAAGTCGATATGCCCTTCCCGAATCGCCGCTCACAACGTTCAGGACTGCACATCGAAAACGCGGCCGAGTTCGTCTCCATGGAGTCCCTTCTTGGCAACACCCCATAACATCATCATCCGCTCAGTGGCCAGCGACGTCTATTGCACTTAGGTATTGGCTGCCTCAGGGAGAAAACGACTGCAGAATATAGTTCCTACGCGGGTTCGTCGCTGGTATCGCGTGGAATGGAGAATGCAAAGGAGGATCCTGGCCCTTTGTTGGCTGATGCCCAGATCCGGCCGCGATGAGCTTCAATAATCGAACGGCAGACAGAAAGTCCGACTCCCATGCCGTCGTCCTTGGTTGTGTAGAACGAATCGAAGAGCCGATTGGCAGCATCTGGAGCGAAACCGATACCGGTGTCCTGCACGGTTAGCTGGACGCTTTTGCTGTCGCCGCTTTCCGTTTTGATCAGCAGCTCTCTCGGCCGGTCGTCGACATCGCGCATTGCGTCTAAAGCGTTACGCGTCAGATTCAGGATGACCTGTTGAAGCTGAACGCGATCGCCTTTTACTGCCGGCAGATTCTCGGCGAAATCATGCCGGACCGTGATCCCGTGGCTCTGCAGCTCGCTCAACGAGAGCACGATCACTTCTCGCGCCGCATCATTCAGGTCGATCGACTCGGCTGTAACTTCCTTTCGCTTGAATAGGGTCCGCAGCCGCGTGACAATCTCGGAAGCGCGATTCCCATCGCGAATCGTGCGTCGCGCCGTTTCGCGCGCACCCTCGATGTTCGGCTGTTCGCCGCTCAGCATCCGCAGGCACGTGCTGGCATTCATCACGATGCCCGACAATGGTTGATTAACTTCATGTGCGATCGAGGCAGTCAACTGTCCAATCGTCATCACTCGCATCACTCTTGCAAGTTCCGCGTGAGTGTTGCGTAACTCTTCTTCAGCGCGCTTCTTTCCGGAGATATCCCGGATGAATCCGGTGAATACTTTTCGTTCATCCGTCACCATCTCCCCGAATGAGACCTCGACCGGAAACTCCTCACCGTTGGCGCGCAGTGCGGTCATCTCGGTGCCTTGCCAGTTCAGATGTTTCGCGCCGGTTTCCAGATATCGCTTCAAGCCCGCATCATGGAGTCCACGCATCGCTCCCGGCATGAGAACCGTGAGAGATTTGCCGATAAGCTCTTCGGGGTTGTATCCGAATATCCTTTTCGTTGCGGGGTTCGCAAGAACAATCACGCCGCTTTCGTCGATACTGACCACCGCGTCGTTGGCTGTTTCAACCACAACCCGGTGTCTTGCCTCGCTCCGCCTGAGCTCGTCTTCCGCACGCTTTCTATCGTCAACTTCTGTCAAGAGGAAGTACCATCGGACGATGTGCCCCTGCCGGTCACGAAGAGGAAGCCCGCGCATGTTTAACCATCGGTAGACGCCGTCGAAACGACGAATTCGTGCCGCATCATATTCAACTGGCTCTCCTGCGGCGAATGATCGCCCAAAAGCTTGAAGGTATCCAGGGCGATCGTCCGGGTGAATGGTGTCGTCTACAGCCCATTGACGACACTCTTCCAGCGACTTTCCAAGGTAGTCCAAAATTGGTTGATTGACCCTCTCTAACTCGCCGTTCTTGTCTAAAACTGCGATCAGGCCGGGGATGCCGTCCACGATTAGGCGAGATTCGTACTCGCTTTCGCGTAACGCATCTTCGGCACGCTTTCTATCGTCAATTTCGGTTAAAAGGAAGTACCATCGAACGATATTCCCATGCCGGTCACGAAGGGGAAGCCCGCGCATGTTTAACCATCGGTAGACGCCATCGAAACGACGAACTCGTACTGCTTCATATTCAACTGGATCTCCTGTGGCGAAAGCTTGCGCAAAAGCCTGAATGTACCCAGGGCGATCATCGGGGTGAACTGTGTCATCTACGGCCCACTGACGAGACTCTTCCAGCGACTTTCCAAGGTAGTCCAACATGGGTTGGTTGAGCCGCTCAACCTCGCCGCTCGCGCTTAAAACTGCAATCAGGCCGGGGATGCTGTCCACGATTAAGCGGGATTCGTGCTCGCTTTCGCGTAATGCTTCCTCGGCGCGTTTCTGATCATCGATGTCGGTGATCAGTAGGTACCAGCGAACAATATCCCCGTTTTGATCACGAAGCGGAGAACCTCTATCCTGGAGCCAGCGATAGACTCCGTCCGCTCGCCTAAAGCGCGCCGAGAACTCATATGGGCGGCCAGTGGCAATCGCTCGGGAAAAGGCATCGATAACGCCAGGCAGATCCTCAGGATGAATTGTGTCGTTCGTTCCCCACTCACTGAGCTCCTCGATAGTCTTACCGAAGAATTCCAAGGCCTGCTGGCTGACCATTTCCAGATTCCCAGTGGGCGTTGTTTGCCCGACCATGCCGGGGATGCTATCCGCAATTAAGCGGGCCTCATACTCGCTTGCCCGTAGCGCTTCTTCGGCGCGCTTCCGGTCCTCGATATCAGTCAGTAGAAAATACCAGCCCGCCACTTCACCGTCTGCACCGCGAAAGGGAAGGCTGCGCGCCTGGAACCAGCGGTGGACCCCATCGGCTCGGCGATAACGGAGTTCGCTGTCGAATGGCGTACCAGTCTCGAAAGAATGTGTGATTTCAGCTGTCGCCCGCGGGAGATCATCCGGATGAACCACATCGCTGGTTGACCAGGAGTTCATTTCTTCGGTTGTCTTTCCGAAGTACGTCAGGAGTTGTCGATTGGCAAGTTCAATCATCCCGTTCGAGTTAGCTTTCGACACAAGCCCGGGAATTGTATCGAGAGTTTGACGAAGACTGATCTCACTGGCCTGCAGCGCTTCCTCGGCGCGCTTCCGATCTTCGATATCAGTCATCAGGGCGGACCAGCCGGTGATTCTGCTGTCTGAATCTCGCATCGGGAGGTTGCGAGCCTGGAACCATCGATAAATGCCATCGGCCCGGCGAGCGCGGAACTCAAAATCGTACGGAGTTCCGGTCGTCATTGAACGAGTATGATGTTCGATCACGTGCGGCAGGTCGTCTGGATGGATCGCATCAGTCATCATCCAGGCATTGATTTCCTCGAGCGTCCTGCCGAAATACTCCAGGAGCTGCCGATTAGCAAGTTCGATCCGACCGGTCGGACTCAAGGTACATACAAGCCCGGGGATGCTGTCGAGAATTTGGCGGAGATTGGTTTCGCTCGCCACCAGCGCTTCCTGTGCGCGCTTCTGGTCGTCGATGTCGGTGGTCGTACCGACGAATTTGAGGACCTTTCCTTCAGCATCGCGCACAGCCACGGCTTGCTGGAGGTGCCAGCGATAGGTCCCGTCCTTAGCGCGGAGAGACCTGGTTTCAACCGCGAAACCCTCTCCTGAACGCACTCCGTCCCAGAAGGCCCTCGATGCTGTTTCCCGATCCTCAGGATGGACCGCAGTCATCCATGCCTCGGGATGCGACCGGACGAAATCGAGGCTTTGACCGGAGAATTCAAGCCAAACTCGATTCACGAAATCCGGTGTCCCATC
>JBEKWT010000477.1:0-3945 GCA_049512795.1 Occallatibacter sp. | reverse complement strand
ACAACGGCACAGTTCGCCTTGAACATCTTCAATCTGGCTTTTACAGCGCAGACCGTTCGGGCCGCGCAATCAATGTTTCTTGTCGCGAATCATCCCTTTGGCGGGCCAGAAGGCGTCAGCCGATGCCGCGAGCAGATTGCTCGTATGCGCGCGTCGGCCGAGCTGCCAGCTCTGCTGCGTGAAAAGCTGGACCCTGCCGATGAGTCGCTGTTGCCGGAGCTGGTGCTTAACAGCATCCTCAACGAGACCGGGATCTCAGTCGTGATCCCGTCCATGATGCAACTTAAGCATCTCCAGAGCAACATCAAGGCAGTGGAACACTGCCGCTTCTCGCCCGAAGAACTGGCGATGATCCGCCGGGCGGCACAGCACACTGCATGAGGACGGAACGCATTCGTTACGCGACAAGCAGCGCGTCAAAGCGGAGGACGCTTGCAATGGAGGCGCTCGCGGCCACAGTGCTGATGGAGTAGGTCAAACCACCGCCGGCTTTGGATAACGGGGCGCGCTTTCGCCTGGTATAAGTTTCATGAGCGATCGCGCTTCGCCGCTATGTGAGAACGATCCACCCATCTCGGTCGAAAACCTTTGCCACGAAGCTGCTCTTCGATGCGTATAGGAGCTCCCGCGCGGCCGCGCTCTTCGAGAAACTGAAAATGCAACTCCAAAAAGACAGCTCGCAACTCCGGCGCAGCCAGCAGGCCGTTCATCCCGGCCAGCACTTCTTCTTCGAAGCCTTCGACATCGATCCTCAGCAAATTGGGTGTCTTCCCTGATCGAGACCAGTAAGAATCCCCGCGCATCACAGGGACATCAACACAGTTGGCCGAGGTTGTCTCACCGGCGTCCCATTGCAAATGGTGAAAGGTACTGTCAATCGCTGCATCGTAGACGACCAGGTGACTGACGCCGTCTGAGTCGCTCAGCGCCAGCCGTTCATTCTGTACCCATGGATATTTACTTGTCTGACGGCATAACTCGCTATAAGTCTCGGGTGCCGGCTCAAATGCTACGACTCTGCCGCCGGCTCCTGTCTTCTCGGCACAAATCTTCGTGTAAAACCCGACATTCGCTCCTACATCCCACACTAAGTCACCCGCATGCAGTTCCTCGAAAATGGCATTGTGGAATTCTTCCTCATAATCCCTTAGTGGAAAAATGCGATAGTACAGCCGCTTAAGACCCACACGCCGCGCGATCGATCGCGCCTTGATCATCAAGCTGTTCATATTGACAAGTGTACTAAGAAAAGAAAACGCAAACGGACAATCACACGCCAAAAGGCTCCGCAACTGCCTCGGGACTTCTTAGAAACTCACTTTCCTTCCGGGGAACCATGTGAGTTGGATGGTTGTAGTGGTTACAGTCTGCTGACCAGGAAGGTAGACGGGAGCCTTCCAATGTTCGTAGGCGAAGGTGCCGTTGATCTCAAAATCCTTCCCGATGCGCTTTACGACTTGGAAGTTGATGTCGTTTAGAGTCGTTCCTCCGGAAATGAAATCTTTCGCGGCTTTCTGGTTACGAACTCCGGCCTGAATCCATTCATTGCCGCTCAGGTGGTAAGTAATCCAGCCCTGGCCTCCCCGGTCCTCACGGCCAATCCAGTCGCCGAACAACTGACCATTGTTGGTGTACCCCTGGCGCTGAATTGCTTCAAAATACATGAAGTGACCGCCATAGCCCATCGCCCCCGGCGGATTGGTAGAAACGGCTTCGGCGCGCACGTCCAATTTCGGAATGCCTGGCACATGGGATAGATACAGACCAGGCCGCCAGGCCGCGCGGCGCGGAGCATCGATCGGGGAGACATCGTCATGCACTTCTGAATCCGTGTAAAGAGTAAGCCAGTTGCGAACGAAGGGAAGCCGATAGGAGAAATCGAACGCGCCAAACCGGGCGCCGGGGTCACGAGGGCTGTTTTTGTCGGCAGTACTGGGAGAAGCGAAGCTGAAGAAGCTCCTCAGGAAACTCTTGATGGTGATGGGCGTGTGGCCCTCGCCTCCCCAAATTACGGTGCGCTCAAAACCAAATTCAAGATTCTGCGTCGGCCGGAAGCTGACCTTCTCCACATGCACCCAGGGATCGATGGGATAAGTGTGTCCCTTCAATGGACCTACCAGGAATTCGTAACGGAAAGGACCGGTAAGCTGGGAAAGCAGTGGTACATACAGCGGCTCAATACGGTTGATGTGGAAGGCGTAAATGTTTTCGGCATTGTTGGAATAAGACATGGAGCCACCCAACGCCGGGCCCTGCCATTCATCCTGTTTCCCGAAGGAGATTACATGATTGAGAACCTGGGCAGAGACGTAAGCTTCCATGATGCGTACCCGTGTGGCCACGGCAACGGGACCCACCGGCATCGTCGTCTGGTCCTGGTTCGGCATTGGAATACATGACGTTGTCGTTTGGGCTTGCTCAGCCGCGAAGCAGGCTGGAGTGAAGAAGTAGCTCGTGCCGTCACGGGCTGCAAGCTCCCCGACCAGTGCGGATGAGTAGCCGGCGGCCGAGGGCGCTCCCTGAAACTCGCCGCGCACATAAAGCGCGAACCGTCCTGTGGACGCAAAGCCGCTGGCGCCGGAATAGTTATTGAAGCCGCTGGCGTAGGGTCGGCCATAGTCGTTCACAATGGTCGAGCCCAAATGATAGCTGTCGCGCAGCGGCGTGCCGCTCATGCCACGCGTCACGCTGTAGACCGACTCGATGCGGACGCTGCCCTTGTCCGCCGCGCAAGAGTCTTCAGTGTCGTTCCGTAGTTCGCGCCTGAGCGCATCGTATATTCCTTTGGCTACGCTCGTGATCGGGCCTTCATCCACATCCTCGAGACGATCTTCGGTGTCGTCCAGCATTTTGCTCAAACTCGCGCGCGTCCATGGACGCATACCCAGGTAGACGTTGTCGATATACCCCAGCGCATATAGCCGCATCACCGCCGGATACACCCAACTGTCCACGGGAATATAGGTCGAACCCCGCGTAACAGGCTCACAGTCGGCTCCCGAGCTATTTGAAACGCTTGCAGACTGTCCCGTGCTGCCCGTTGTCCCTGATTGTCCAGCCGCAAGTGATCCAGCTGCCAGGACAAGTCCAGCTAGCAAAGTCGCAAATCTTATAAAGGCAGTCACAGCCACTTTTCCGTTCACGTTTTTACCCCGGTTCATCATTCGTGCGCTTCAGTCAATTGCAGGATAAGACGCAAGGCATAGTGAAGATCAATTGAGAAGAAGTGATTCGGATCGGACCATCCAGTAATTTGTATCAAGGTGAGTGTTAGTGTAGCGCGGACAGTCTCCGGCGCTCGATCTCATCGCGAAGCAGTGTCGCATGCCGTTCGGAAGAGGCCATGATGAAGCCAACATCCGAGAATCTCACCTTATTTCCTTGGGCTGTCTGGAACTTACATACCAATCGATCGTCTTGCGCAGACCTGCTTCAAAAGGGGTTGCGGCCCGGAACCCAAACTCCCTTTCAGCCCGGCTAACGTCCAGACGCCGCCGCGGCTGGCCATTCGGCTGGTTCGTATCCCAGACGATCCTTCCCGCAAAGCCTGTCATCTCCGCAATGGTAGTCGCCAGATCGCGGATTGAAATCTCCATGCCGCTGCCCAGATTTACCGGGTCGGATTTGTCGTACTGCTCGGTCGCCAGAACAATGCCCTCCGCCGCGTCCTCCACGTAGAGGAACTCGCGCGTAGGTGACCCATCGCCCCACAGCACAATCTCTTCGCGGCCAGCCTCCACCGCCTCGAGGCACTTGCGAATCAGAGCAGGAATCACATGAGACGAGTCCAGATCGAAGTTATCGCCGGGCCCGTAAAGATTCACCGGTAAAAGAAAGATGGCGTTCATTCCATACTGCTCGCGATAGGCCTGGCATTGCACGAGCAACACTTTCTTAGCCAGCCCGTAAGGGGCGTTGGTCTCCTCTGGGTAACCATTCCATAGT
>JBEKWT010000476.1:0-6846 GCA_049512795.1 Occallatibacter sp. | reverse complement strand
CGCCCCAGTTGAATCCGTAAGCGCCATCGTGCTGCCCAGAGCATCGGTCAGGTAGCTGTATGAACCGGTCGCATCCGTGCGCTGGAAGCGCTCATCAAGACCGGCAGTAAGCAGGTTAGCCGTTACCGTCGCGCCCTGCTGTTCCTGCACAGAATTCGGGCCGTCGTAAAGGAACCCGGTCGTCGTTGAGAGAAAACTCTTGCTGGCGCGCCTGCCAAAGGCATCATAAGAGAAGCTCGCGGCGTTGCTGTTGGCCGAAACCAAGCGGTTGCGCGCGTCCCAGACATACGCGTTCGTGCCATCGTTCAGTGTGTTGCCGTTGAGGTCGTAGGTCATCGCCGTCGAGCCCCATTGCGTGAGCTGATTGTTGGCATTATACGTCGCACTCAATACCGCCGCTGGAAGGATCGCTCCTGCCGTGTAGCCCTGCACGGTCACGCCGGCTACTTCAGCCATGCATAAGTCGCCATTGCTATGCCAATAATGTATAGCGCAATCAAAAGTATCCAGAATTCAGCACGCTGCCGCTTAACGGTCCTCTCACTACGTGTGCCTCCCTGAACAGTAGCAGCGAAACCGCCGCTCATAAGGCTCCACAGAAAGGCCATAATAGGCGGACCAACAATCAAGGACAGGATCAACTGCCAAAGTGGAGCGGCCTGATGTCGCATAAAGGTTGCCTCCTAGAAAGCTCCCGCCTCGCACCCAATGAAAGCTCCGAAGTAGGTCGCCGCGTCGTAAGCGAATTTCGCCTCGCCAACAATCGGGATGAACTCAGTGGCAGTCATACCCGCGGATGACAAGCTGACCTCACCTGACAGAGTGATTAACGAACTATCTGCGCCAGTAACTGCGTCAAAAGCTGATCCGACCATAGAGTCAGTAGCGAGGTCGCTGGCGCTCGAAGACCACGGCGTGCCCTCAAGCGTCCCGCCAAATCTCATTGCAATCCTTTGGGCTGGCCATCCAAATCCCTGCGTAGGTCCCGCAAGTGCGCTCTGGCCCATGTTGTAGAACACGCTGTGAACGTCGTTGCCTTCGCCGCTTTGGCCTGTTGCTAAGCTCGTAAATAAGTCTGTCGCACCACTGAACGCATTGCCACCCAATGCATCGGCAAGAAAATCGTTCATACCCAACGCCTTCAGCCCGTTTGCTGCGCTAACCTTTGATGCTTCATTGGCGGCGCATTGAAACGGATTCTTCTTGTCTTCTCCAGACGGATCGATGAAATTGAGCGGGCTATCACCGACGTAGGCATACTCGTTTGGTCCGGCTGCAAGTCCGACAGGGTCCTCGGAAATGAATCTCCCGATTTGTGGGTTGTAGTACCGGGCGCGGAAGTAATTGAGTCCCAAGCCATCAGCTTCTCGCCCCGTGTAGGTGTAGTCGTTGCCGTTGGAGCCCGTGGCGCTAAGCACCCCGTAAGGCCCATAGCTATATGTGGTCTGCTCCGCCCCTGTCGAACTGGTCAGCGCCACTGGGCTCCCCAGAGCGTCCGTCAAGTAGCTATAGGTTCCCGTCGAATCCGTCCGCTGGAAGCGCTCGTCGATGCCGCCGGTGAGCAGGTTCGCTGTCACCCCAGAGCCATTCTGTTCCTGCACCGGGTTTGGGCCATCGTAAAGGAAATTGGTGGTCGTCGACATTACGGTCCTGCCGGTGCGGCGCCCGAGCGGGTCGTAGCTGAACGTCGCGCCATTGCTGTCTGCAGATATCAGTCTGTTGCGCGCGTCCCAGACGTAGGAGTTCGTGCCGTCATTGAGCGTGTTGCCGTTCAGATCGTAGCTCATTGCCGCGGAGTCCCAATGCGTCAACTGATTGTCGGCATTATAAACCGCCGAGGAGACTGCTGCCGGCAACTGCTCAGTGGCTAAAGTGCCGCTTACGGCCACACGCCTGCCGGCAAGGTTGTAGCTGTATTCCAGATTGCCGATGCCAAGCGCACCGCCCTGTGAGAGGATGCCAAGAAGCCGCGATGAACTCTAAACCCTATTAAATCTGCGCTTCTGAGTGTGTGTTCCTCAACGTGCTCCACGTTGTTTCCCGAGTATGAATCTTGCCCGGTAGCGTGCCAATTTAGTAGCAGGTCATCCGCACGAAGCGGTGCGTTATTATTTCGGACGGCTTGCCCAACTCCTTTGTAGTTCCTGCTCCGTACCAACAAAGAAGCTTTCCGAGTGTTTGTTAGGCATACCAAACCCTGCCCATATCTCACCTCCGCCACCCCAATTGCTTACTCTAATCTCTCTGACCAACTTTCCTTCGCTGACGTATTCGTATCGATGGTATCTCCAGCCATCCTGGAGGAGGCTTGATGTACACGCTATCCCAGAAGCAGGGATAGTGATCACCAAGAATATATTTTCGTGTTCAAGTGGCGCGCACGATGGATCGTCATAACGCACGATAGCCCATCCTTTGTAATTGTCCGCAATTTTATACAGGAGAGACTTTTTTGGATTGAATATCAGAAAAACAAGACACAACAGGGCAACCATCAGTACAAGCAACCCGATGGCTGCATGATAGGCGATTTTTCTCATCCGATTTGGCTTCATCGTGTTCAATGAACGATGGGCATCAGCGGTGATGACCAAGGCGTTGGGAAGAGATCTCCAGGTCCGGTTCCAGCTGCTTGCGAATCATAATAATAGACCAGTTGAGGACCATTGGGCCCACCATACTGCCATATCTCAAGCGAAGGAAACTGTGTTCCCATTCCGTTAATGTTTGGTCCGCCTGGTCCGGGAGTAAAATCGAGATCGTAGCCAGCATCTGGCGCCGCTCCGAATCCTAATCCATCGCTGGCCCAGCAGTGGGCGCGAAATCCGTTCGATCCATTCTTTCGTCCTGAGAGCGGAGTTACGCCACATCCGTCACCCGCGGCCGGCCGAGAAATTTTGGGCGCAAGGTATAAAGATGACGTGCCGGGAAAGTACTGCGAATTCCATGAGCCGTCCGCATTTTGAGTGAGGAACTGCTGAGTTCTATAACTCCCTCCGTTGGAATCGGGGCCCCGGTTGTCTCCAGCAAATCCCCAAACGCTCTGCTCCGGAATGAAAGTGTCTATGCAGTAGGACACTCCAGGACCGCCGGGATCAGTACAAAGTCCAGAAGGATCAGAGTAACTAATCGGGTTGTTCCCGGCATATCCATAAAGATCGGGTCCGCTTCCCGCAAACCCCATCGGGTCTTCGGAGAGGAACCGTCCAGTCGCAGGGTTGTAGTATCTGGCCCGGAAGTAGTCAATTCCCAGACCGTCGGCCTCACGCCCAGTGAAAGCGTAGTCGTTGGTGTTTGAGCCCGTGGCGCTGAACCCTCCATACGGTCCATAGCTATACGTCGTCTGCTCGGCCCCAGTCGAATTGGTAAGCGCCGTCGTGCTGCCCAGAGCATCGGTCAGGTAGCTGTAGGTCCCTGTGGAGTCTGTCCGTTGGAAACGTTCGTCAACGCCGCCCGTTAGCAGGTTGGCGGTCACCCCCGAGCCATTTTGTTCCTGCACGGGGTTGGGTCCGTCGTAGACGAAATTGGTGGTCGTCGACATTACGGTCCTGCTGGCCCGGCGCCCGAGGGGATCGTAGCTGGGAACCTGGGGACAGACGGGACGTTCCCCACTGCCCCAAAACCCCTAGACTCCCGCCTCTCCTGTCAAGCCCTTCGCCGCCCAAACAACCCCGCCATCTCCGCCTTAAGTCCTTCCTTTTCTGATCTCTGACCCCTGATCTCTGATCTCTTCCAAGTTTGCCGATAATTACCCCCTTCCGGCGCAAAATGGTTCCATGATCAAGCCAGGGACCAAGGGACCAAGGGAACGCGGGAGCAACGAAAGCCGCCTCAGCACGAAGAGCTGGAAACTGGGAGCTGAAAGCTGCCTTTCCGTTCCCTCTTCCCCGACTCACCTCATCACTCATTCACTCGTTCACTCCTTCACTTGTTCCCTCATTCCCTGTCTTTCTGACCCCTGAACCCTGACACCTGAACCCTGCTCCAACACCCACCCCCCCATACCCAAAGACCCCACCCCCCCATATATTCCGGACCCCACCCCCCATGCCGTTTTGTGAAACTGTGAAACTGTGAAACTGTGGAGCCTTTAGAATCAGCAGCTTGCGTCCACAGTTTCACAGTTTCACAGTTCTGTTTTTCGCTTTTGATTTTTTCGCGCTTCGAGCGAATAGCTGGGGGCCAAAAGCTCAGAGCTTTTTCCTGTTTTTAGTTTTTTCGTTTTCGGCGGAGATTTGTCGCCGAATTGTCCGCCGCAGCGACGATGAGACGCCATCAAAATGAAACTTCAGCCAGAGCGCCGTTGAAAGTCGAGTAAGATGCGGCTATTGGATATTCCCGTTATTGGAGGTTCCCGTGCTGAAGAATGATTTCAAAATTATTGGAATTGTCTTTCTGGTCGAGCTTTGCCTATCTGGCGCGGCGAGCCAGGCAAGGGCGCAGGCAAGCCAGGCGCCGGCGCAGGCAGAGAAGGCTGCGTATGCGGCCATGGCTCCGCTGGATGCGTATTTGATCGCCGACGAGAGTTCGGAGATCGCGCTGGCTCGCAGTGCCGCTCCGAAATCGATCGCGGAAGAAGCCGAGGTGATGGTGCTTGGCAAGACAGGCTTCACGACCGCAGTGAAAGGGACAAATGGCTTTGTCTGCATTGTGGAGCGGTCATGGGCCCAGGCCACCGACGACCCGGAGTTCTGGAACCCCAAAATGCGCGCCCCCAATTGCTTTAACGCGGCGGCCGCAAGAACTTTTCTGCCCATCTTTCTGATGAAGACACGGCTCGTGCTCGAAGGAAAATCGAGAGCAGAAATCCTCGCGGCGACGGCTGCGGCGCTGGATGCGAAGGAACTGCCCGCGCTGGAGCCGGGAGCCATGTGCTACATGATGTCGAAGCAGCAGTACCTGAACGACGGCGTCAAGAACTGGCACCCGCACGTGATGGTTTTCGAGCCCGGGGACGCGGCAAAGAGCTGGGGAGCCGACAAGGATGATTCGCCGATTTTCTACTCGAATGACCCTCAAGAGCGGGTGACCGTCTTCATGTTCTGGGAGGGCAACTGGTCCGATGGGTCGCCTGGCCCGGCGATGGAGCACTGACGCCGCATCGCCACACATCCAGCGGAAGGAGAGAATGACTTTCGTTAGTTTGACACGCCTCAGAATCCGCTCCTTTCGATTTGTTCCGCTCTTCGCGCTTTACACCTGGCGAGCGCTGAGGCAGATCCGTCGCGCAAGCGGATTTCAGACCGGCGCACTCCTGGCCGATCGAAAGTGGACCTTCTGGACCATCACGGCCTGGGACAGCGAGGAGAGTATGCGGCAGTTCATGGTCTCGGGGGCGCACAAGAACGCGATGCCACATCTTTTGGAATGGTGCGACGAGGCGTCGGTAGCCCACTGGACGCAGCCCGAGACCGAGGTGCCGTCGTGGATTGAAGCCGACAGGCGCATGCGCGAAGGCGGCCGCTCCTCGAAGGTGAAAAATCCGAGCCCACAGCATGCCACCCTGAGCTTCAGGGCTCCACGCACGACCGGCGGCGCGAAGATCGCTCGATCCTAAGTCCCCAAATGCGAGAAGCGCGGTTCCGCGGATGATTCGTATAAACTGGAAGGAGCGAGCCCAAGTTCTCTTCTAACCCACCCAAGCAGAGCTTGGATGGGGCACTCCAAAAGGGAGCGAGGAGTGAGCAGCGGCCGCGACCGTTGAAGCCGTCCGCCGCGGCGGATGAGTGCAGAGACACACACAAAAGGAGACAATCTTCACTGATGGCCAAAATTGCCAAAACGGGTGACCGCAAGAAGGTAATGGACACGACGAAGTCGACTGACTGTCCGAAGTGCAACAAGCCCACGCGTATCGTCAAGCGCGTGAAAGATCGGGAGCGCGGCGTCCCTGGCGGAGTGTATATTTCGTGCTCCGCATGCGAGTTCTACGAAAAGCTTTAAGCGTTGCTTGAAGTTTGGTCTGCGAGAAGGTCCGGCGATGACAGGCTGTTACGAAACTCGAAATCGAGAGCATATATAGGGTCTGCAATTCGCGCAAGACACTACAGATTTTGGTCAATATTCAAGATTTTCTGGTTTCGTAACAGCTTGGATGAGCCGGGCTTTTTGCGTTTGAACCGCGCGTCAGTCTGTAGCGACCCAACTCCAATCCTCGCTTTTCCGCTACCCAACCGCTGGATTTTCGGAACCTCTTATAGACTCATTGCGTACTCCACCTACAGGAGAACCGAATGAAGAGCTTTATTCGCCTCACCCGCCTCGCGGCATTGCTTTGCCTGACTGGCTCGCTCGGCCAGGTGGCCGCACACGCTGCGTCGAAAGACACCTCGGGCGCCATCGTCATCGTCTTCAAGGATGGCCACCGCCAGAGCTTCAACCTCTCTGACATCGATCGTGTCGAATTCGCGGGAGGAGCTTCCTCCGCTTCCGCGGACAGCTACAGAGTTCCCAGCCGCGGCCGGTTCATCGGCAAATGGGAGTGCGGCGACGGGCAGGGAAATAACTTCTACATCACACTGAACGAGGACGGCACAGCCCACAGGACAATTGGCGAAGTGAACGGCCGCTGGGAGTATGTTGACGGCGAGGCTCATATCACGTGGGACGACGGCCGCCGGGACGCGATTCGCAAATCCGGACCGCAGTACTTCAAGTTTGCCTACGGGGAGGGCAAGTCGTTCACTGACGACCCTGACAATGTGGCCCACGCGCGCAACACGGCGGCCGGCCCAGCCTAGGCTACAGGGCTCTTATAGCGCTCCAGCCATCTCCTTAAGCACCGCCTGTGCGGCTTCGGCGGGATTTGGCGCCTGTGTAATGGGGCGGCCGACGACGAGGTAGCTG
>JBEKWT010000475.1:0-3651 GCA_049512795.1 Occallatibacter sp. | reverse complement strand
AAAGGGCCGGCGCCGGTTTGGCCGCTCATCGGCATCATGGATTCAGCACGAACTGCTTCAGCGCGTGTCCACGCCGGGTCCTGCCAAAGATAGGTGTTGTGACTAGCGTTTTGGTTTGATTGCCCGAGCGCAGCTTCGGCGAGTTGCGAAGGGCGTGTGGTTCCGGCGGCGAGCGCAGCGCGAAGAGCGCGGACAGTCCACGGCGGAGCGGTCATAAGGCCATTCTAGAAGCGGCCGGCAGACGTGCCACGCTTGCTGCAAAAGGCTGCGCCCGCGGAAAGCAGAAGGGCGGCCCCTTGCGGGACCGCCCTTGGGGATAGAAACAAACGCAGATCAAAAGTCCAGGTGCAGAGACATTTGAATCTGGCGAGCACTGCCGATGGCGTGCCTGGTGACGCCGAGACCTACCGGGCAGTTATAGAAGCCTGTGTTCGAGCCGTGTGGATTGGCAGCGCAGTCGTTGGTAGGCAACGGCGTTGTGCCGGCATCAGGCACATTGTTGAAGAGCACATTCTGATTCACGTTGTTCTGAGGAATGTCGAAGCTGGTGGTGTTGGTGAGGTTGTAGACGTCAAACGTATAGCGAAGTGTGTACTGGTCATGGACGGGCAACTCTTTTTCGAGCGAAGCGTCGGCGCTCCGTTGCCAGGACTGGCGGAAGATGTTCCGCTCGCCTGAAGTGAAGTTGGTTTCGTAGGGATCGCCGTTGGGAACACCCATGGTGCCAACCGGGATGAGAGGAATCTGGAAGCAAGTAGCCTTGAGTGCTGCATTGGCGCCGGTAGTCGTGTTGTAGAAGGCGCCACTCTTACCGGTTACCGCGCTCTTCTTTGTGCATCCGGGAGCCAGGGCGAGGACGGGGTTTTCGATGCCGTTGAAGGTGCTGTAGAAGATGCTGCCGACGGCTCCGGAGTAGTCGATGACGCTGTAAGGCTGGCCGCTCTGGATGACAGCAACGCCGTGAATCGACCAACTGTCGAGCGCCTTGCCGGCGAAAGTGTCCGTGGCAAAGACCTTTGGCGAAGTCACTCCATAAGTGAAGTTGAGCACGTGCGTGCGATCGAAGTCGGCTGAGCCATAGCCGCTGCGCAGCTTGGTCGGGTTATTGCCGTTGTAGAACAGGCCCAGGCCGCTCTGCTCATCGGTTGCGTGGGAGTAGGTGTAGGAGACTCCGGCCTGGAAGCCATGGCTGAAGCGCTTTTCAAGATGAGACTCGAGGGCGTTGTACATCGCGATGCCCGCCGCGGTGTAGGACTCCGACTCGGAGGAGTAGCCGATGTAGGGTACGCGAAGGTCGACGTTGCCGCCTTCGTAGTTGTTGAGCATTGTGCCGTAACTGCAGTTCACCTCGGTGGGATCGTTCACGCACTCAGGTGAGCCAAAGGGTGCACCGGGGAAGTTGGGATCGAACACAGTGTAACCATAGCTGAAGCTCTGCGTGGCCGTACCGCCGGGATGAGTGGGACTGCCTAAGGTCGCGATCTGTGCCTGATTAAAGGGCACGGGAATGACCTGATGGCGGCCGAGATTGCCCACGTAGCCAATTTCGAACATGAGGTCATTGCGCGGCTGGTACTGGATGTTGAGCGTGAAGTTCATACTGTACGGCAGCTTGTTGGTTGGGTTGTAAACGCCCAGCGTGTACGGTTGGCCGGCGTTGTTGGCGCCAACCGTGCCGTCGATAAGCGCAGCAGCGTTGGGAAGGTAGTTGGCGATGTCGGAGGCTTTGGGATTGGAAGGACCGGCTCCCAATGTTGCGCCCCACGGGGAAGCGAGGGAATAAGGCTCAGTGGGACCGGGAGTGGGAGGCGTGAAATCGTCGCCGCCGCAGATGGGAATGTAACCAAGGTAAAGGAAGGTTGGGTCAGCAGCGTTGAAAGAGGAGCTATAGGGGCAATGCTGCTGGCTGACAAAAGGTTCGGTCTGCGAGGAACCGAAGGGACCGCCATCGACCTCGCCGGCCGCATAACCGGGCGAGAGGTAGGTGAAGAGCTCGCCGCGATCGTAATAGAACCCGCCGCCTCCGCGAACGACGATTTTTGAATGGAACATGGAGGGTTGCCATGCAAGACCGAGCCGTGGAGCGATGCCCCACTGGCGGCCCGTGAGCGTAGTTTTGCTCACGCCCCTGGTCCCGTTTTTGTTGTTGCCTGCGATGAGGAATCCGGAGCTGCTGATCGTGTCGGATGCGACGTCGTAGCTGTATTGCTTTGGATCGAAGTTGAAGATGTTCCCGTATTTTTCTGTCAATCCTCCATCCCAGTCGTAACGCACGCCTGCCGTAATGCTCAGGGTCGGAGTGACCTGAAACTTGTCCTGTGCAAACAGTCCGGTTTCGTTGGCGCGATAGTAACGACTGGCGTTGCCCTGCAGGAACGTAGACGCCGTAAAGTTCTGTGTGGAGTAGGGCGTGACCCAGTTATCGAGGAAGGCGACAAAATCGGGTGAGGCCACATTGCCCGTGCCGGTGCGATGGTCGATCGTATTCAACTGGGTGTAGGACCAACTGCCGCCGAAGCTGACCGAGTGGCGTCCCTTGGCCCAGATGGCCGTGCCGGAGGGCATGATGCGGTTCTGGAAGACGCCGGTGTTCGCTGCCTGATATTCGGCATTGGGGCCGATGGCGAGCGAAGGCGCGGTGAGACCGTAAAGCGGCCCAGTGGAAGAATCGTATGCATCGCCGATGGCGTCGTTGATGGTGAAACCGGGAAAGTAATTTCCGAATCCTGGATTCATGCCCCCCTGTGTCTGGCTGAAGGCCTGATCGTTGGTGGCGTAGGCTTTTTCGCGAAGAATGCCGACGGTCTCAGAGATGCTGAGAGTGGTGCCGATGGTCTGGACGTTGTTGAGCGAGCCGACCTGCGAGCCTGTGTCCATGTGCGCGGTGAAACCCGGCACGTTGGAGTAGGCATAGGGTGCGCTTGAGGGATCGTGCTGGTAGTAGTATTTCGCCGCCAGCACGTCCTTGCTGGTGATATTCCAATCGAGATCGGCCACGGCCTGGTCGGAGGTGAACCGGGACGTGCCGGGCAGGAATGCATTGTAAGGCGAAAAGACGTTCGGGTCGGCATTGGGAAGCGCGCTGGGAACCAGGTAATTGCCTGGCTCGCCTGGCATCGCCGGCATAGTGAAAAGATCGTAGGCAACGGGGTTTGTGCTCTGGCTGAAGCCGTTGTAGGTGCCGCCGGTATAGCAACTGGATGGGGAATTTTGCGTCGCGCCGTACGTGGGATCGTACCCCAGGTACTGCTCGTATCCGATGTTAGAAGTCCAGTTGCAGCCGGCGGCCGACGTCAAATTCGAGGCGCTGCGGCCAGTTCCGGAGCCGTAGGGGCCGGAGTTCAGTCCCGGCGGCACATCGAGAAGCTCGTCGCCTGTCTCCTGGTCGGAGATGTGCAGGTGCTGATAGCTGACGAATCCAAATAGTTTGTCCTTGATGAGCGGCCCGCCGAGGTCACCGCCGGCCGTGTAGCGATGCAACTGAGGATTCTTATCGCTCGCCGGAATGTTTTGGTCTTTTTTGAAAAAGAACGGCGCGGCGTTGATCCAGTTGGTGCCGCGATGCGCGTAGACGCCGCCGTGCAATTGGTTGGTTCCGGACTTGGTGCTCATGTCGATGTGCGCGCCGCTGGAAGAACCTTGCTGCGCATC
>JBEKWT010000474.1:0-4796 GCA_049512795.1 Occallatibacter sp. | reverse complement strand
AAATTGGTTTCTGCGATGGTGGGCAACGAGACCGGTCCCTGCATGAGAAAGTTCGAGCCGTACGTTGCGAGGGTCTGCGAAGCCGGGCCGGTAAACGGCAGATTGACGCGTCCGCCCGCTGCTCGCGTGTACGTGAGCCAGGTCTGATTGGCTGTGGTGGGGCTGAAGGTGTGAACGTCGCTCAGATTGATATTGGTGCCAGCCGAGACGTTGTTATTGATGGTCCACTGGACGTTGCCGCCCGGGGAGTTGCCCAGCACGTTCTTCGAATAGAAGTAGGTCACTGCCACATGGTCCTTCGTGCCGAGGTTCTGGTCATATTTGCCCAGATACTCGTTTTCCGTTGCCGGGATGGGGAAGAGACCCGAGTATGCGCCGCCCCCTTTCGCCGCGTTTAGGGCGCCATTGGGCAGCGGGATGGAAGAGCCGAAGGTGTTGGATACGTTGTCGAGGTTGGAAATGGTCGTGTCCAGCAGGGCCTGGGGTATGCAGTTCAGTTTGGCAACGAGGCAATTGGGGCTGCTGTTCGTTCCGTCCGCCTGGTTCGGATATACCGGAGGGTTGCTTCCAGGCGTGGGGGCCTGCCAAACAGCCGTGGTTACGTTAGAGGGTTTGGGGTTGAAGACGATAAACGTGTCCGCGGTAAAGTCGCCGAGGCGCTCGTTGGCCGTGGGCGTGATAGCGCCTGTAAACACGGCATCGGTTATCTGGCGCAAACCGCCATAGCTGAAGAAAAAGAAGCTCTTGTCCTTCTTGACCGGCCCGCCGATGTCACCGCCAAACTGGTTGCGGTGGTAGGGCGTAACGATGATATGGCCTGCGGCGTTGTGTGCCGGGATCCAGGAGTTGGCGTTGAAGTCGGTGTTACGGTTGAACTCGAACAAACCGCCATGAAGCTGGTTGGTTCCCGACTTGGTGATCACGGAGACCACCGCCGCGGAGAACTGGCCGTATTGCGCGCCGAATGCGCTGGTCTCCACGCGAAACTCCTCCACTGCGTCGGGGTTCGGCGACGGGTTGCCGTAGTTGCGCATGCCGGTGATGTTGTTGCCGCCATCCAGATAAAAAGCCACCGCAGCATTGCCCCAGTCGATGGAGCCGTTGATCTGCACATCCTCGACGTACAGCCCCGTGGCCATAGTGGGGTTGCCGGAGGGGTTCGAGGTGGAACTGTTGTTATTCGCCATCACACCAGGTGTGAGCGAAACCTCGGAGTAGATGTTGCGGTTGACCATCGGCAGGCTGATGATGTCACTGGGCTCGAGGGTCACGCCCAATACCGGGTCGGACGTATCGACCACCGGGGGAGCCTCAGTGACCGTGACGGTCTGAGACTGCGCGCCAACGGCCAAGGTGATATCAACCGTCAACTCCTGGTCGACGTCCAGAGCGATGTTCTTCTGTACAAAGCGCTCAAAACCGGCCGCCGTGGCCTCCACGTTGTACTTACCCACGGGAAGGTAATCGATGCGGTACTCCCCATAACCGTTTACCGGCGCCGACCGGGAGTACCCCGTATCCAGGTTGGTTGCCTTCACGGTGGCCGTGTTGACCACCGCGCCTTGTGGATCCTTCACCGTACCGACGATGGTACCGGTAATCTGCTGTCCAAACACGGCGATGCTGCCCGCGAATATCAAGACGAGCGCCATAAGGAATCGCGCGCCCGCCGCTCGTGCAAAACTGCGTGTTTTCATACTGCCTCCGAGGTGTTTCCTTGGTTGTGATTTCGTCATTTTTGTGGTTGTGGATTCCGCGCGACTTGCCTGAAGGCGCGAAATTCGTCGAGACCGGGTTGGCATTCGGCATCTCATGACCTAACCCGGCGAGTTCTTACACACTTCAACTGCAGCTCGCATTCTTGCGCTCAGTCTTGGGCCGCATTGCAAAGCGGGGTCAATACTCGGCCTTGTAATGTCCCACTGGCAAGTGACTCACCGTTTGGCACGGCGCGCCGAGCTTATCTCGCGTGGAATGTGAGCGTTAACATCGCAGTGTTTCTTGTGTCAAACGTCCTTGCAAGCCGGAAAACGGGCGAGTATCATGCGTTGAATTGGATGGGAATGAATAGAACCGACACAGCACCGGATGGATGGCATCCGCAGACCCAGCAGGAATGCGATGCCGTCCTCCGCGAGTTGCAGACCGTTTTGGCCAGTCCGCATTTTTCCAACAGCAAGCGCTATCCCGCGCTGCTCAAATACATCGTCGAGCACACATTGGCCGGCAAATCAGATCTGCTCAAGGAGCGGACGCTTGGAGTCGAGGTTTTCGATCGGCCCGCCACTTACGACACAAACGCAGACACCGTGGTGCGCTACACCGCCGGCGAGGTCCGCAAGCGTCTCCTGCTCTTCTATTCCGAGGAAGGCAGGAATTCGAGCATTCGCATCTCTCTTCCGGCAGGCTCGTACGTTCCGGTGTTCCTGCGAGAACACGACAAGCTCGAAGACCCGGTAGTCAACGAAGGATACGAAGCGGGAACATTCCTGAATTCTGACGGAAATGGGGATCTGGCAGGTGGAACGCCAGAAGTCAGAGCGGCTTCAAAACCAGGAACAGGAGTTCGGTCTCTGCTGCCTGCATGGCCGCCAGAACTAATCGGGAGCTCAGCTCTCGAGCGTCGCAAAGTAATGCTCGGGCGGCTGCTGTGGCTGACCCTGACTGTGCTGGTTGCGATCGGTGCGGGATTCTTTTGGACACATCGCTCAATTCATCCTGTATCGGCTGTGGACGACTTTTGGGCGCCGCTGACGCGCGATCAGCGGTCGGTCATCATCTGCACCGGCAGCGTAGTGTTTGCGCAGGACAAGTATTCGGGCGTCATCACGGCAGGAACAAACGGAAACGTCGATTATCCATTTGTATCCATCCAATCTGCTTCGGCGATCGCGCAAATCGACGAAGCGATCGAGCGCTCGGGAGCGAGTACGCAGTTGATTGCGTCTCCCTGGACTACCCTGACGGATTTACGCGAACATTCGATCGCGCTGATTGGTGCATACAACAACCAATGGACGATCCGCCTGCTGGAGCCGTTGCGATTCCATTTCCTGCCCGACCCACAGGCGAGAATTGTGGACGCGCTGAATCCAAAGATCGGTTGGGAGCGCGACCAATCGGTTCCGTATTCAAGTGCCGACGACTACGCTGTTGTGGCGCGGTTTCGCGATCCAAATATCGACGGATGGGTGGTGGCGCTGGCCGGGCTCGGCCGCAACGGAACCGAAGCTGCTGCGCAGTTTGCCAGCAGCCCGCATTACCTGGAGCTCCTTGAGCAGCAGTTGGGCGGCAAGTTTGGAAACCGAAATATCGAGGTGGTGCTGAAGGTGGGCGTGATCAACGCCAAGACTGGCGCGCCTTCGATTATTGCGGTGCATACCTGGTGAGATCCTTGTCCGGACCACCCGTCCTGGCCGCCGAGACCGCGTGGTGAGCCGCATGGACCGCTTCGTCTCGGGATCGGCTGCGCGAACAGACGTCATCGAATGGACTGGCGAAGGATCGGCTCGCATTCCGGTGGAGTTTCGATGCCGGTAAAGCCGAAGCCGTTCCATCGGTAGGCTGCGATCCGAGTTGTTCTGGTGGCGGGATCGGGCAGCAGGAACGAGTCTCCGCGATGCAACGCGCAAAGGACGCCGTCTTTCGATTCCACTGCATCGATCAGCGGCCAGGCCAGTGCGGAGCCTCGCCATCGCGCAATCAGGCCATGGGGACCAACAGCGTAGACATAGGGCCGCAGACCCACTTCATCGTCAATGGATGAGGTATGTCTTTCCAGGGAGAGAAGCAACGGTTCGGCCGACATCGACGTGACTAGTTGAAGCGAGACCAGGGCCTGGCGCCTTGACTGCCACGCCAACTTTTCAGCCCCGTCGCCATCGATCTTGTAGCCATCGAGAATGATTCCATCGACCGGCTGATCAGGAGACCACGGTTCGGGGCGGATGGCGACTCCATCAATCTCAGTACCCGGACCAAGCTGCGGAGAACAGCCTGCGAGAGCCTGATCGGCTGCTGCGCTTCTGCCCGTCAACTTTGGATAAGCCGTGGTCTCATCGGTATGCGTGCTGAGCGCTCCGCACAGCAGGCGGCCCGCGTGCACGCTGCAATCGGCGATCAGGCCGTCCTTGGTCTCGGCATATTTCTGGTCGAAAAGATGGTTGCCGAGCGAGAAGAAGACTGGTCTGCCCTCGACACATGCGGGAGCCTGGACAACATGCGGATGATGCCCGACGATAAGGTCCGCTCCGTGCTCGACGAGCCAGCGCGCCTGCTGCTGCTCGGCGTCGGTCGGCCAATCCTGCAGTTCGTTGCCCCAATGAATGGATACAACCACCAGGTTCGCCAATTGGCGAGCGAGCCGCAGCTTCTGCGCCAGCTCAACAGAAGGGACTTGCTCGACGCGGCCATCGGCGGCTTTGATGGTTGTGACCGCGATAAAACCGACCGTCAGCTCGCCGAAGCCAAAGAACTGCGGGGAGCTGTCGAAGTCAAGCGCCAGCATGCTGCTCCGCTGAAATGCCGCGCGTGTTTCACTTCGCCCCGCCTGGCCCAGGTCACCGGAGTGGTTGTTCTCCGCGGTCACCAGGCTGAAACCGGCCCGCCGCATCAATTCGGCCGCGGAGTCGGGCGCGGCAAAGCAAAGCCTGTTCGCCGCGGGACATTTTGCCGGGTCGCCGAGAGCGCCTTCGAAATTGCCCCCGACGATGCTGGCGCTTTGGAAGAGTTCGGAAAAGCCCATCCACGGGCTCGTCTTGCGCTGGTCGATTTCCAGACGGACGAGGCGCGACATC
>JBEKWT010000473.1:0-5367 GCA_049512795.1 Occallatibacter sp. | reverse complement strand
GAAGAGCGCTGCGTATCCGGGGTCGCTTGTGATTTCTCTGACCCACGGGTAATCGTTGAAAGCCACAAGCTGGAGGAGTCGGTCATCATGCCGGTCAAATGAGGCCCTGAAGTAGACGAGAGCCTCCTGGCGGCGTCCGAGCAACAGCAGGTTTTCACCAAGCAGAAAGCCTGACCCTGTGCCTTTGTCGAATGCTGCCTTGAGCGCCTCGGCTCTGGCTTCAAGCAGACCGGTTCGGCCAGCCCGGGCCCACCCCTGCGCAACTGCATTGGCCAAAGCAATGGCGTCAGGGGCATGGGTGATGGAAGAGAAACGACGGGCCTCCTCAATATAAGCAGGGAAGTCGCCCGTAGCGAAATACAGGTCACTGAGAAACTCGGCGGGGGATGAAAGCGTCGGCTGCGTCTGCTCGATCTCCTTTAGAGCCTTGACGCCAGAATTGAAGTCGCCGAAATCTGCGTGCAGGAGCGCCGCGTCGGTGGCGATCGCCGGCGAGGTGGGATCGAGTCGAAGCGCCTCGTCAATCTGCACGATGGCCTTCGCGCCTTCCGATCTGCATTCGAGGGTTCCGGCATACCACTGGTGCGTTTCGGCCGAATTCGGATCCAACGCCAGCGCCCGCTTAAACTCGGCGTCTGATCCGGCAATGTCCCAGTCCCAGTAGTAAAGGGCAAATGCCTTGGCGCGATGTGCGGCGGCAAGATTCGGATTCAATACAATGGCCCGGTCGGCTGCACTCTCTGCCTTTGTAAGCGAATCTCCGAGATCCGCATGGGCAAACTGGGGCAGCAAGTCGTAACTCTCAGCCAGCCCCGCGTACGCCTCCGCATACGATGGATCCTTCAGGATTGCCTGGGTATAGGCATCGATTGCCTCGCTTAGACTGTCGTGAGTACGCAGATTCCAGAAATAGCGCCCGCGCTCATAGAGTTCCTCGGCGCCGGGCGACGGCACATGCAGCGCAACGTTCAATCGGGCGCCGTCGGAAGATCTTGTGCGCGCAGAATCAGTGCCGCCACCGTAGTTCCAGAGGACCCAAAGAAGCGCCAGAATGATGGCGGCACAAGCGAACACCCAAATCCGCGGAATAAGAAACGGGAAGCGCCTCCCCGAAATTCTTTCTTCCAGAGCCTCGCGAACGTTGGCCGCGGCCGGCGACTGCGCCTGCGGAGCGTCGAATGAGGGCGGCTCCAGAAGGTGCGCATCCGTTTCATCACCGCTGAACTCCTTCACAAACAGCGCGGAGCCTGCCTTTACCTCTTGCCCTACACCCCGCAGCCAGGCGTCGAGCTCGGAGGCATACGCAAAGACTGTGCTGCCCTTCTTTCCTGGCGCGCGGCGCACCGGCATCCCGCGCCCCTGCTCCCAACGCTTCGCGGTGCGGACGTTGCACCCGAAGTAGGCCGCGATCCCTTTCCAAGACGCCAGCACTCTTTCGTTATCCAGATCAGGCTCTGTGTTGGTTGTGAAGATTGCCATGTCACGAACAGCTTTCGCGTCTGAAATGTGGGTTGCTGATGACCAGATTGAGAGTCAAGCCATTATACGATCAGCCAATTCCTTCATACACAAGAAACAGAATCGAGCCGCCCCGAGATGCCCTCCATTCCGCCCTGATTTGTCCCTCTGGAAACCGTCTGCGGCCGGTTATGCTTCGTATCCGAGTTCTCAACCGGATAAACAGCTGGGCCTAGAATTAACTCTTTTTAAATGTGGAGGTTAGCTTGCGAGGCCGCGCCAACGGTACGGCAGCGGTGAGGACCGGCCTAAGCAGGACTTCCGACGTGAAGAAGAAAGGGCCAGATGACCAACCGGATGCTTCAAGCCTGCGGATCGAACACGTCAGTCGTGAGGGTGGGGACCATGTTCAAGGGAATACAGATATCAAACTGCCGGATCAGACCAGTAGCTGGACTCGTTGTGGCAACTGCGATCGGCCTAGCTTCGGCTGGCGCATCCGCGCAGGCCGGCAGTTCCACCTTCACAACCATTGATGTAACGGGCGCGGGAACAGGGGCGCAACAAGGAACCGCCGTCACCGCCGTCGACGCGGCGGGCGATATCGCGGGTGTCTATATCGACACGAACAACGCGCTGCATTGCTTTGTGCTGCCTGCCGGCGGCTCGATTGCAAACTGCGACGTTTCGGGTGCGGGCTCAAGCGTCGGGGAGGGGACCTTCCCGACGTCCATCAATACCTCTGGCACAGTCGCGGGATCCTATGTTGACGCTAGCCAGATCTCTCACGGCTTTGTACGCGCCGTCAATGGCACGATCACTAAATTCGATGCTCCACTCGCAAGCCAAGTCGGGCACCGCGGAACTACGGTTCTGAGCATCGACGACTCCGGTGTGATCGTTGGAACCTATACCACTGGGACTTATTCGACGACTTCCGTTTACGGCGGATTCATGCGTTCCGCCGATGGAACAACGTACACAACCATTAACGACCCAAATGAGGGAACCGGCGAAGACGCAAATGGCAAGAAACAGGGTACGACACCCGTTGCCATGAATGCCTCCGGAGTGATTGCCGGCTACTACATCGATTCCAATAGCGTGCAACATGGTTTTGTGCGCTCGGCCAGCGGCACCTATACCTCGATTGACCCTACGGGTGCGGGCACGTGCATCAACCAGAACAACGGCTCGAACTTCGGCGGCGCTACAGCTTCAGGCATCGACGTGGCGGGCGATGTGGCGGGAACTTACCTCGACACGAGCTGCGTACAGCATGGCTTCATCCGCAGCGCGAGCGGAACCATTGCTTCGTTCGATGTGCCTGGAGCAAACTCAAGCCCGTGTACCACGAATGGGGGGAGCAGCGAAAAAATCTGCGGCACGTTTCTCGTTTTGTCGGACGCGGTGGGCGACCTCACGGGTAGCTACGTAGACACTAACGGAGCAATCCACGGGTTCCTGCGCCCCTCCGCAACCGGGATTTTTACCTCCTTTAACGATCCCAACGCAAGTGCCAGCGGCTCTTTGAACGGAACCCTTGGAATCGCCATCAACTCGCGCACCAGCGGGATCGAAATCGCCGGAAGCTATCTCGACGCCAATTCCGTATTACATGGCTATATCTACTCGCCGGCTCTGACCGCAACAACGACGACGCTCACACCGGTTCCCACGCCGAATCCCTCGATTTATCAGGAGCCCGTCACTTTAACTGCAACGGTCACTTCAAGCGGCGGCCCACCTGCGAATGGCGAGAGCGTGACATTCATGAGTGGCGCGACCTCCCTCGGCACGGCGCAACTGACGAGCGGGACAGCCAGCTTGACCACCACGGAACTTCCGGTAGGCACGGACTCCATCACCGCGGTGTATGACGGCGATTCTGCCTTTGCCGGGAGCACCTCGGCAGCGGTCACTCAAACGGTCAACAAAGCGAGTTCTTCCACGACAGTGAAGTCGTCCCTCAATCCTTCAACATTCGGGCAGTCTGTAACCCTTACCGCCAATGTCTCAGGGCAGTTCAGCGGCGTGGCCACGGGCACGGTGACTTTCAGCAATGGCAGTTCAAGCCTGGGCAGCGCCACAGTGAGCAGCAACACGGCCTCATTGGCAACTACGACTCTGCCAGTTGGCACGGACTCGATTACGGCGGTCTATAGCGGCGACTCAAACTTTACTGGCAGCACATCGAACACGGTGAGCCAGGTGGTGAATGATTCGACGGGGCCACAACCTGCGACTTCTATCGCCCTCGCGGTGACGTCACTTGGCTCTCCCGTCACGTCGGTCACGTCAGGAACCGTGGTGACTTTGACTGCGACCGTGATGACTGATTCTGCGGCGGTAACAACAGGACAGGTGAAGTTCTGCGATGCAACTGCGACCTACTGTGAGGACATTCACCTGCTCGGGTCCGCGCAACTGACGAACAGCGGAACGGCGGCGATCAAGCTCAGGCCAGGTATCGGAAGCCATAGCTACAAGGCAGTCTTTGTCGGTACCAAGACTGATGACACGAGCACATCCAGTGCTTCTCCCTTGGCGGTGACCAATGGATCTGGTGTTGGATATCCAACCACCACAACGATTGCTCAGAGTGGCACCGTCGGCAACTACACTCTAACGGCCACAGTCACTGGTTCTGTGGATCGGTCAGGGCTGGCTTCGCCTAGCGGAACAGTCTCTTTCCTGGATACCAGCGATGGGAACGCCGTGATCGGATCGGCGGTGCTGACAGACGGAACGACTGGGTTAAATTGGCTGAACTCCCAATCCATGGTGCCCAGTTACGACCCCACAGCCGTCACCGTTGCGGACTTCAATCAGGATGGGATCCCGGATCTCGCCGTCTATAACTTCGACTACGGCGGCTCCAATACGAGCATTTCGATTTTCCTCGGCAAAGGTGACGGAACGTTTACCACCGCAGCGAGCCCCGCAACCCCGACCGGCGCATATGCGCCAGACCGATTCGTTGTTGGCGACTTTAACCAAGATGGTATCCCCGACCTCGCGGTCATCAATGAGCAGGGAGAAATCACGATTTTTCTGGGCAAAGGCGATGGAACCTTCAACGCCATGCCGAGCAACGTTCCCGGGACATGGGGCAACATAGCGGCCGTCGGCGATTTTAATGGAGACGGCATTCTCGACCTGCTCGTCGCCGGCTCCACCCCCTTTGAAATGGGAGGATCTGAGCCCGCGGGTTCGCTGACCATCCTCGCCGGGAAGGGAGATGGAACTTTCACGCAGTCTGCCAGCCCAGCGATCACAGGCTTGGGCGACTTGGTCGGCGAAGCTGTGTTCGCGGTTGCCGATCTAAATGGCGATGGAAATCTGGACCTCGTTTACGTGAATCAATCTGCATATTCAGTAAGCACCCTTCTTAGCAACGGCAACGGCACATTTACGCAACTGTCAAAGACCTATCCAACTGGGACAGTTCCCTATGGAGTTACGATTGCGGACTTCAACGAGGATGGAATTCCCGACGTCGTTACTTCTTCAGATCAAGGGATCGCTACAGTTCTGCTTGGTAAAGGGGATGGGACATTTACTGCAGCACCGTCCATAACCGTTGCACTTCCGGAAAATGCGGGAGTCGCAGCTGCGGACTTTAATCAGGATGGCAAGGTGGACCTGGTATTCGCAGGTGCGAATGGCTCCGCGCTTGTCTACCTCGGTAACGGCGATGGAACATTCACGCTAAGCCAATACGTGAGCGCAGGCGATTTCCAATGGGGCGTGGCCGTGGGTGACTTTAACGGCGACGGCGTACCGGATTTCGCATTGACGATGCGGAATGAGTCGACTACCTCTCTCGGTGCCAGCAGCGTCTGGGTCGAGCTGACGCAACTAACCACTTCGGCCACTGCCGCCGCTAGCGGTTTGTCCGTCCCGGGA
>JBEKWT010000472.1:0-7298 GCA_049512795.1 Occallatibacter sp. | reverse complement strand
CGAACCTTAGCCGCTGTTCGAAACACGCAGGTTGCTGATTCCAGAATCGACAGAATCGCTCAAATCGCCAGAAGCGACATTTCTAGGCACAATCTAGGCACAAAGACCTCCGCGGAGCACTCGAAGTGGCCCCGCAAAGGAGAAACTGGCACAAATCACAACAAGCCAGAAGCGCAGTAGTGTGAACAGACGACTCCCTCTCTCCGCGCTCACCGCTGTCTTTCCAATGACTACTAATGCGCTGCCACACTGCGTCAATGTCATCCCAATGCTTGGGATATTTGCCCCGGAGCCAATGTCGATCCTCGGGGCTCGGAATGGCGACGTCGAACCATAACGTGGATCGATAGGTACTGTGGCGAGTAGCTGACAAACCACTCGAAACCCGTAGGTGGGATCCGGATTCCAGTCGCTGAGGCGCGTCGGCCCTAATTCACAGTGAGGGTGACTGTGGTCGTTTGCATGATCGATCCGGAAGCGCCGGTGACGGTGATGGTGTAAGTTCCCGTCGTCGTTCCGGAGTTGCCCCCGCCGCCACCACCGCCGCCGCCGCTCTTGCCACCACAACTGACGAGTCCGCCAGTCAGGAGAGCGAACAGCGTGAACACGCCGAGCATCATCCGCCAACGCCTGCGCCGCGCCGGAATTCCGAAGAACAACAAGCAGGCCAGAGCCGTGCCACCCACCGCGTACCATGGAGTTCCGCGAGAGTTGGGACGGACCAGTGCCCCGGTGGTCGCTGCCGTGGTGCTCACGGTGAGAGTGCCTGTTCCGCTCGAGGCACCGGTGATATTGACCGGAGACGTTGCGCCAAAGCTGAAGGTCGGTAGATCGGTAGCACCACTGGGGCCGGTTGCGATGGCCGCGGAGAGAGTCACGTTGCCGACGAATCCTCCGCTCGGCATGACGGTGATCGACGTCGTGTTGCCGCTTGTGGCGCCGGGCGAGCTGATGGTGATGGCGCCGCCGTTCGACAACGTGAAGCTTGGCGCAACGTAGGCGCTGACATTGGCGGTCACGGTTGTCGGCATCATGACTGCGCCCGACGTGCCGGTAACCGTGACTGCGTAAGCTCCTGCCGTCGTCGTTGTCGTGGAGGTCACGGTCAGCGTGGCGTTTTGCGACGCAGCGCCGGTGATGCTGACGGGAGTTGTGACGGCGCAGCTTGCCGGGCTGGTTGCGTTTGCAGGAGCCGTAGTCACGACGCAAGTGAGATTGACCGTGCCGATGAAGCCATTTGCGGGCGCGACAGTAATCGAGGCCGTGTTGCCGGTGGTGGCGCTGGCTTCAAAGGTAATGGGACCGTTGTTCGAGAGCGAGAAGGTGGGCGGCGGCACGTAGGCAGTCACCGTTACGCCGACAGTCGTCGGCATCGTGATCGCACCGGATGAGCCAGCAACCGTTACCGCGTAAGCCCCCGCTGTTGTAGTCGCGGTGGTAGTGACGGTGAGCGTGGCGTTCTGCGCCGTGGCTCCGGTGATGGTGACCGAAGGCGTGACTGCGCATGTCGCCGGGCTCGTTGCGCCCGTGGGAATGGTGGTGAGTGCGCAGGTCAGATTGACCGCACCGGTAAAGCCATTCGACGGCGTGACGGAGATCGTGGCCGTGTTGCCGGTAGCGGCGCTCGCTTCAAAGGTGATGGGACCGTTGTTCGTGAGAGCGAAGCCGGGGGCCGGCGCGGCGGTGACTGTGACCGTATTCGTTCCCATCGCGCTGTTATAAGATGAAGCACTGTTCGAGTCGGGCGTATATGTGGCCGTCAGTGTATCGGTGCCGGTCGCCAGTGAACCGGCGGGGATATTGATCGTTACGCTGCCGCTACTGAGAGTTGTCGCCACTGAGGTGTAGCTACCGCTGCTCAACGTCACTGAACCAGTGGGAATCGGATTGCCGGCGCCGCCGCTTACCGCAACGGTCACATTAATCGCCTGTGCGATCGTGATGCCTGAGGATGATGGAGTCACGGTTACGCTGGGTGTGATTTGGGCCGGATTCGCGTTGCAGCCTGCGCCCACGTTGATTTCAAGCGACTGTGCGGCAACCTGGCCACTGGCATCCTGCGCTAAAGCGACAACGATCACGGTTCCAGTGCCAGATACGGGGAATGTGAACGGCAGGCTATTAAGCGGGATTGAAGAGTAGGAGCTGCCGCCCGTCAGGCTGTAGTTCACAATCGAAAGATTGGCTCCCTGGCTGCCTGGCGAAGCGCCAACCGTGGCATTGAAGCAGTTGTTGCCTGCTGCCTGAGTGGACGTGAGGTTAACAACTGGCGCTGAACCACCCAAAATGATTTGTGTGGTCGCCGTAAGTACGTTGCCATCGGAGTCCGTAGCGGTCAGAGTAATGGTGTGGCTTCCAGCCTGGAGGTTGACCGAGAGTGGCGAACCGGTTCCGAGACTGCCCAGTACGCTGTCGCTCCATTGAAGAGCTGATCCGGTAAGTACGCCATCGTCGGGGTCATAGGCGGCTCCGGATAGGTACACCGGCTTTGAAGCCGGCTGAACTGCGCCCGTCACTGGCGAAGTGATCACAATGGCAGTGGGCACCTTCTTTGGCACATTGAACGGAACTGATGTGGCACTTCCGGTGTTGATGCCGTCGGAAGCATCGATGCGGACAAGTGCTGCTGCCGCACCTGGGAGCGTGGAGAAGTCCAGTGTCTCACTGGTGCCGGGTGTTTCCTCGATCGGCAGCCAAGTTGTGCCTCCGTCTATCGAGTAGTAGATTCTGGACATGAAACTGGTCGCGCTGGAACTCGAGATGGTCCAACTCACCACCTGTTGCCCTGTCCCCACGAAGCCGGCAACCGGGCTGGTGATGGTTACAACCGGGGCATCGCCCCCCAACGCGACATAGTTGAGGGTATTGCCATTCGGATCGAGGATGACGATTGCCGCGGCGCCTGCCATGGCTGGAATGTATTCAGAGACATGCGGAAAGCTTTCGTGATCGGTACCTACGGTTTCGGTCGCGTTGTTGGTTGGCGTAAAGTAACGAGTGAAAAGCGTTGTACCGCCGGCATCCTGCTCCTGGATCGAGTAGGTACCCGTTCCCGGGTCGGAGGTGCCGATCATGTTTTCGGTGAAGATCGGATCGAGCGCAACAACTGCATCGAAGATAAAGCCGCTGATGTTCATGTAGGAACCCGGAGCGAGAGTGATCTCTGGGCGCGCCTTAGTTTCCGGCAAACGGAGGTCTTCGGGCCGGCTTCCCTTGAGGAAGGGGCCAGCCTGCGGCCCGGGATTCGCGAATAGGAGCGCTCGCGCGTAGTTCAGCGGCGAAATCCATCGCGGAACGCAATAGGCCATCAAGTCGAAGTTGTTGGTGCCGTCGACGATCGTACCGGCGGCAACGTCAAATCCAATCTCCGGCCCGGCCGAGCTCTGCACTTTGTTGTCGCTGTACGGCCAGTACGGATTACTCGACGGGGCAACTTGCCAGCACCCGGGCGGCACGCCCTCCGTGGCCTTGGGATCGACAAGATTTGTGTGATCGAGGTTCAGCGTGTGGCCAGCTTCGTGCGCAAGCGTAAACGGGGTGTTGGTCACTCCCAGGCGCACGGTGACATCGGGCAACAGAACGCCGTGCCCAGCGAGCTCCGCTTCGCCCGTGGTGTCGATGGAGTGGCTGTAGAACCCGATGTAGTCCGTTCTCTCCTGGTTCGAGTTGTCTGACAAGAGATCGGATGGAAGATACAGGTTGTCGATTAATCCGGTTGTGTAGTCCTCCCATATACCCGTGGTCGTCCATGGAACCAAGGACGAATAGACTCTTTGCGTAGTGATCGTCGGCACGACGGAGCTGGTGGGAAGTAGCTTCTCGGAAACATCGAGGATGCTCAGCAATCCCGTGGGATCCTGGCAACTGCTCGGTTGGTTGGGTACGGTGCAAACCGAGACGGCTTTGTAGCTGATTCCGACTGCGTCCCTGCTGGTAACGCCGAGAGTCTCCTGTTCCAGTTGATTGCCCTCGTCGTCGGTGAGCGTAAGGGTTGTGGACCATGCTCCCGATTGCGGGATGAAGTAGATGTCCATCGAGGGACAGAGGTTGTTGTGACGTCTGGCGTCGGTCGGTGCGCAATCGGGAGGCAGGGTCAAAGTCATTTGTTGGGCCGCGGCGCCAGTGGCCGTGAGCGTAACCGTGGTGGCGTCTTTCACAGTCGTGAAATAGACCCGCATGACTGCAGGTTTGTAGCTCACTATGGGTACCGGAGGCTCATTGTCCGCAGTCAGGGAAGCCTGCAAATCCTCCAGCGTCTGGTATAGCTGGATCACCTGGGTGAACTCAACGGCCGCAATCTGGACGGTGGGCACGATGTTGATTGTTCTGGCGAAAGTCTCAATTGCGGGGGTGGACTCATTGTCTGCAACCTGGATCGTGACTGCGAACTTGCCAACTTCGGTTGGCGTACCGGAAATGCCGCCGGTAGGATCGATAGACAGTCCGGCGGGCAGCGTGCCATTGACCACGGTCCAGGTGTAAGGCTCCAACCCGCCCGTCGCGTAGAGGCCTTGATAGTAGTTGACGTTCACGGTTGCTTTGGGGAAACTCCCGGTGTCAACTGTCATACCCGAGACAACGGACATGGTGACTGTTGCTGTTACCTGGTTGGCGGGCGTGGCCGAATCAGTAACGGTTACGGCAATACTGTAATTCCCATATTGAAGGGGCTCCCCGGAAACTTCTCCGGTGTCCGGGTCGAGCGTGAGGCCCTGAGGCATGGTGGCCGACCATGTATACGGTGTGGTGCCTCCGGTAACTTCGATCGCACTGTCCGCCGGGTACGTCTTGCCGACGGTGCCGGCTGGTAAGGATTGGGTGGCGATGGTGAGGGCGCCGGAAACCGTTTCTGTCACGAATCCAGCTTCATTCCCGCCGCAGACCAGGCCGTAAGTATAGGTACCGGCCTGGGTAGGTTTAATCGTGGTCGTACCGCCATAAACGCCATTGGTGAGCGTAACTGGCTGCACACCGGACCAGTTGCCTCCGCCAGAGCCTCCCTGGAGAACGGCACCGCAATTTTGTGCAGTTTGCGAATAAGCGTTGTGGACTTTCCAGGTGAGCGTGGCTGTCGAGTTGACTCCAATCTGTGCGGGACTCAAGGAGAGCTCGATTGGCGCGGAAACGCTCGGATTCAGAGCCATTTCGAAAAAAACAGGCGGACTGCCCGTGCCACCGGCCTGTGTTCCGTAGAAAAACCCACTATCCGACTGCACAAGCGGAGCGGTTGGGCTGGCTCCGTCGACCAGCGGATTTTGAATTGAGGGGATGCCGCCTGCAAATGTGTGGATGGTGGTGAACCCCCCGGCCGGCGTAAGCTGATAGGCCGTCCCGCAGCCGTCCGGGGAACAGGCCCCTGCGTTGCCGCCATCGGGAGTGGTCCCGTAGAAATTGCCGTCGCTGCCAAGCAGCAAGGCGGTGGCTGGATTGTTGCCGTCAGCGCCCCCGGTAAACCCATGCAGGACCTGAAACGACTGATCTGAGGATACTTTGAAGTCCACTCCGGCGGTGGGAGAGACTGCGGAGCCCCTCGTGACCCCATAAAAGGCGCCGTCAGGGCCTTGAACGAGAGGGCCGCCTGGCACTTCTCCCTCATGGCCATCGGCAGCGAGGTTATGCAGGATGGTCAGGACTCCGCCCAGGGTCAATTGCCCGATCGCGCCCTGCTGTCCCGTGCCCGAAGCTGTCTGCTGGCCGACACTCATCGGCATGTAGAGGTTTCCATCGCTCCCCTGAACCAGAGAAGTCGATCCGCTGCCCATCGCGTAGAGGGAGGTGTTCGGGTCAAAGGGAAACTCGTAAATGGTATTTACCGCACCCGCCTGGGTGAGCTGGTAAACGCCGATCCCGTTGGTGAAGTAGAAAGTCCCGTCTTTGCCCTGCATGAGCGATGTCGGCGAAGCGCCCTTTTCTTGGGCGTTCGTGGCATAGCTGAAGCTTTTGAGCAAAGTGAATTTATTGGTCCCATCCAATGCAATCTCAAAGATCGTTCCGCCGCCACCCGGCCCACCCCACCGACATGTTCCGTAGAGGTTTCCATCGGTGCCGACAATCAGCGCTGTCGGCCAAATCCCGTCCGCGTTGGCGACGCCGATACTGCCAGTGTTGGCCTCTCGCTGGAACGAATAGATCGGGGTCGCCGTTCCAGAAGGGGCAATCTGGTAAATGAATGCGCAAATGAAGTTCGGGTTGTCGAGGCAGGCCCCGAAAAACGGTGGGGAGGGCGCATAGAAGTTTCCGTCCCCGGCTTGCACCACACCGTACATCTGCGGAGTGACGCCCAGAGAAATGACGGTCGCGGTCGTAGATTGAGGCCGGAGAGGGTTGGCGAAGCCGATCAGTATTGCGGCGAGAAGAATAAGACGAGTGGGAAGGGGAGCGGCATTATCGAGAAACACTTGTCTTCGTCACCTCGTGGGGTCCAACGGTGAACGACTTGGACCGTCAAGAGAGCGCCGTTTTTCAGCGCCCGATGGAAGTTTCAAGGGGGGATCAGGGAGTATAGGCTGGGTGCTATCATAGGTTCCAATCCGTTTCAGACCAAGTGTTCTACCGCGCCGAATAGGGACAAATCAGGCCGAATGCCCCAATTTACAGGCAATTCCATGTCGTCTCCACCCATGAATCAACCGGTGCAAGGTCGCGTCAGCGCGCATGAATCGCGGTTGGATGGCTGGAAGGAGATTGCAGAGTATCTTGGGAAAGCGGAACGGACCGCGAAGCGCTGGGGCAGAGATTGGAATCTGCCAGTCCACCGTGTCCCCGGAGGAATCAGTGCTTCGGTCTTCGCTTATCCTTCCGAGTTGGACAAATGGCTAGCCGAAGGCAATTTCTCGAAGCTCGAAACTGCGGCGCCGATTCAGGATCTCAACTCGGCCGTGGGTGGGGACCGAGCCTTTGATGGAAACGGTCATTTTGCTTCCACGGAGGCTCTGGACAAAGCTAAGCCTTCCCACCGGGCGTTCGCTCGCTGGAGGTGGACGAGTGGGGCGCTGATTTTGCTCGCAGGGACCGCGCTTTTCTTCTTCTCCGCGCGATTCAGGACCTGGAGCGAATCCCAACTGGCGAAACTTCATTTCGTGTTGTCGAAAAAGGAAGTGAAGGAGAATGCCTCGGTAGCGCCGGCCGCTTCCGAGCAGGACAAGAACGAGGCGCGAGACTTATACCTCAAAGGCCGCTACGAATGGAACCAGAGAACTCCGGAAAGCCTGTATCGAGCGCTGGAGTTCTTCAATCAGTCGATCGCTCACGATCCCGGTTACGCCAACGCCTATGCGGGCCTGGCGGACACTTACGTC
>JBEKWT010000471.1:0-16449 GCA_049512795.1 Occallatibacter sp. | reverse complement strand
ACCACGCAGGGCGATACGGTGACGGTGACGGTGAGCGGCGGCGCCAACACCCCGGCAGCTACTGGGTCGGTGACTCTGAGCGGCGGCGGCTACACTTCATCCGCGACCGCACTGACCAACGGAAGCGCGCAGATTGTTATTTCCGCCAACTCTCTGACAGCCGGAACCGATACCCTGACCGCGAGCTACACACCGGATGCAACGAGCTCGTCAATCTATACCGGCGCAACGGGAACGGGATCGGTGACGGTGACCTCTTTGACGCCGTACACGCTTACCGTGGATTCGGCTGCGCCTTCGAGCGGCATTACGATCACGGTTTCACCGGCCGACAACAACAGCAAAGGCGGCGGAACGACGCCGTTCACGCGCACATACAACGCGGGGACTCAAGTTACCCTGAGCGCAGCGCTCTCCGACGGCAGCTATTCCTTTGTTTCCTGGAGCGGTTGCACCTCGAATCCGGTGGCAAGCAATTGCGTGGTGACGGTGAATGCGAACCAGACGGTGACTGCGACCTACAACGAGTCGACGGTTAATTCGATCACGGTTTTACCGAATGCGGCGACCATTGGAAGCCAGCAACAGTTCACGGCGACCGTGAACGGCACCGGGAGTTACAGCAGCGGGGTGACCTGGTCGCTGACCTGCACCACCTGCGGCAGCTTGAGCCCCGGCACGCTGAGCGCAAGCGGCCTCTACACCACGCCGTATCCGGCTCCGGCATCCGTCACAGTTACGGCCACCAGTACCATGACCGGGTTCACAAATGTGAGCGGCAGCGCGACCGTCGCGTTGAATCCTCCGGTGACGGCAGCGGGTCCCACGCTCATTGTGGACGTGAACACCCCCAACACGCCGAGCGAGAATCCGCACACGATCAACTCGTACGTTTATGGGATGAATGGGTACGTTCTGGATTCAGCGTCGGAGAAGATTGCGAATCCCGGCATCGTGCGCTGGGGCGGCGACGATACGTCGCGGTACAACTACCAACTGAACATGACCAACTCCGCCAGCGACTACTATTTTGAGAATTTTTCGGGCGGAGGGGGGCAGTTTCCTAACGCGACCGGGAGCACGAACTTCACGCAGTTCGTTCAGTCGATTGGCAACGTCGGCTCGGCGGCTCTGGGCACGGTGCCCGTCCTCGGTTGGGTAGCGAATAATACGCAATATGCATGCAGCTTTACGCAGTTGCAATTTCCTACCCAGGAATCGTTCGAAAGTGGCTGCGGTAACGGGGTTCTGACGGGCGGCACTAACCTGAACGGAAACAGTGGCACCTCGCCCAGCCAGATTCCGAACATCACGAGCCTCTCCGAGCCGGCGCCGAGCATTTTGAGTGCGCCAGCACCCGGGTCGGTCACGAGCACTTGGGCGGATGGGACCTGGCCGGGAGGCTGGGTGAATTCCATCGTTACCGGATATGGGAGCGGCGCCAGCGGCAAGGGCGTGGCCGTCTGGGACCTGGACAATGAGCCAACCTGGTGGGATGCGGTGCATCGCGACGTGCACCCGGTCGCCTTCACTTATGACGAGGTAACCGACAATGGCATCGGCACGGCGCTGGCGATCAAGACCGCCGATCCGACAGCTCTGGTCAGCGGGCCGGTGATCGACTACTGGGAAGCTTACTTCTATTCCAAGAAAGATATTGAGAACGGATGGAGCTCCGGCCCATGCTACGAGCCCTGGAGCGGTCCCATCGACCGCGAGGCGCACGGCGGCGTGCCCATGATCGAGTACTACCTGCAGCAATTTGCGAAGTATTCCAGCGCGGCGTATTACAACACGCGGCTGCTTGATTTTGTCGATATCCACGGGTATTTTGCGCCGGACTACCCCGCCGGCAGCGGAGACTCTGTGGCCTTTACGACTGCCGGGGATACCGGGGAGCAGGAAGCGCGCATGAATGCGACACGCGTCTTCTGGGATCCAACCTACACCGATCCCAACTACCCGCAGCCGAACTACATCACCGACTCGAATTACACGACAACCTGCTCGCCTCCGGCGCAGGCCCCGCAACTGATTCCCATGCTGCAGAAATGGGTCGCGGACGACTACCCCAGCACCAAGACAGCGATCGACGAATACAACTTCGGCGGCCTGGAATCGATCAATGGCGCAGTAGTGCAGGCGGACATTCTGGGCATCTTTGGACGGCAGGGCCTGGGCATGAGCGCGCTGTGGCCATCGGAACAATACAGCGCACAGGGGCCCGGCAATTATGCATTTGCGATGTACCGAAACTACGATCTGGCCAACGATGGCGCGACGTTCGGCGACGTCTACTTGTATGCGTCGAGTTCTGCGTCCGGCGCGGATGGGGAGGGAAAACTCGCCGTCTACGGTGGCCAGCGCAGCACAGACAATGCCATCACCCTGATGGTGATTAACAAGACCTATGGATCGCTGACTTCAACGATCAGCCTGGAAAACTTCGCCGCATCAAATGGCGCGACCGCGCAGGTTTATCAGTACAGCAATGCCAACCTCAACGCGATCGTTCCACAAACGGCTGTGAACATCACGCCGCCCTCGGGAAGCGGGACGGCGAGCACCATCAATTACACCTTCCCAGGGCAATCCATTACCCTGTTCGTGGTTCAGAATTGAGCGCGAAACAGGGGCGCCGTAGGGCAATTGTTTCATCGCGGAGCTAAGACGGGCGCAAGGGCAGGAAGTTCGTCACCGGATTACGAGAATTGCCTTGACCGCCGAACCAATGGATTGGAACTTCGAAACCCGGTTTTTCGGCTCTTCGGCGGTCGGGACAGGCCAAATCATGATACCGAAATCATGAAGCTGACGGGGAGGCGTGCCAGACCGCAAAACAGTAGTCCGGCGGCTTTCCGGAATGCCTCTAAAGCGAATTAGCGCGATTTGCGCAAGAGCAAGTTTTCCCTTGCCAAAGAAGTGTTCTTTGTGGCCTGATTGCTGGGGCGGTAAACAAGGCTCCTTAACCGGCATTTCGCAGACTGGAGCCTTATCAAGATACATGTATAGGCACATAGCCGCAGCCAATGCTTTTTACTCAGCGCAAAGGGATGTGCTGTCCTGAGGTGAGGTGTCATTTCGCGCCTCTGCAACCGAGGTTTTGGCTATCATCGAAGACCAAAAAATGCGCATGATTCTGCGGTATCGATCCCATTGATAAAAAACCGAAGATTTCGCTTGACAGAGTCTTGCCTCAAGCGTCAGAATTCCCTTCCATCAATGAAGAATGAGAACCTGCGTTCGTGTACTCAAAGGCTTAAGTGCGGTTTGGGTGCTCAGAACCAGATGCTGCACAAGAATAAACGGAACGTAGCCGACGGGGGGACTACTATGAAGTTCTTTTCAGGGATCAGGCCAACTGCCTCGTTGCTGTTGATGCTTACCGCAGTGCTCCTGCTGGCGCAATCGGCGCTCTATGGTCAAGCAACGGGCAACGTGACTGGCATCGTTGCGGATACGACAGGCGCCGTCATTCCGAAGGCTTCGGTTGTATTGACCAACCTGGGCACCGGAACTAAGCGCACCGAGACCAGTAACGGCGATGGCGCGTTTGCGTTCGCCGGCGTCACCCCCGACACGAGCTACCGGCTGGATGTCAGCGCGCCGAATTTCGATTCCTGGCAGTCGCAGACCTTCGCGGTGCGCGCGGGCGATCAACTGAGCTACACCGACATTCACATGAAGGTGGGTACTGCGGCCGCGGCAGTTACGGTGGAAGCGCAGGTCGATTCCAGCCTGGCCGCTCTCGACACGGGCGAGCGCAGCGACGTGATCACCGCCGAGGACCTGAACACTCTTACCGTAGTGGGCCGCGACGCTACCGAGCTGGTTCGCATGTTGCCGGGCTATGCCCTGTCAACTGGCGACCAAGGCCTCTTCAACCGGCCGGGGTATAACACGGCAGTTGTCGGCTTGAGCGGTCCCACGGGGGCATTCTCAGCCAACGGCGCGGGCGTAACCGGTATTGCCGTGGTCACCGATGGCGTCTCGCTTACCGATATTGCCACCAACTCCGGTTCGGTGCAGCAAATCAACATTGAGATGGTCCAGGAAGTCAAGGCCACCAGTTCGTCCTATGGCGCGACTCTTGCCAAGGGGCCTGCAGTGATCAGTGCCGACAGCAAGACGGGTGCGTCAACGTTCCACGGCGAAGCTTACATGGCTGCCCGGGACACTGTCCTGAACTCCAACGATTGGTATGACAACTACCTGCGCCAATCGCGGCCGGCGGGGAAATATCTTTATCCCGGCGGGCAATTCGGCGGCCCTCTGCTGCTGCCGTTTACGAGCTTCAATCACAACCGCAATAAAATGTTCTTCTTCGCGGGCTTCGAGTATTACAACCAGAGCTTCGAAGCCAACCAGGAGGCGTTGACGGCGTGGGTGCCCACGATGGCTGAGCGGCAGGGCGATTTCAGTCCCACCTCGCTGGATGCCGAACTTTGCGGTACTCGCCCCGACGGAAACCAGAATCCCAATGCGATTCAGCCGATGTGCAACGCAAATAATTATGTGCCGCCGCTCGGCACCCAGGACACGAATTACAGCGCTGTGCCGTATGCCAATTCCGCGGGCGTTGCGCTCGTCAACTGGTTCCCGCTCCCCAACGCCGACCCGTTTACCAATCAGTTCGGCTATAACTACATCGAGCAGCTCATCCAGCAGCAAAACGGCGGACAGTTCAAGGCCACGCTTTCCTACGACATCAACGACAGCAATAAGCTGTTCTTCGTCTATGGACTGCAGAAAGAAATCGATCAGGATCCGGTCGATCTCGGCTCGTTTCCAACGAGCTCCATGCCGTATCCAGGCAACGTCACCACGGGCGACGTATCGAACGTTGTCTCTGGCCGTTACATGCGGTTCTTCGGTTCCAGCGTGACCAACGAATTCGATGCGGCGATGTCTTTTGTCAGCCTGCCGGGCAAGATGGGTACGCCGCTGGCCGTGCAGCGATTCAATATGAACGCCTACAACGGCGGCCATGGCAACTTTGACTATCTTGGCATGTACAAGAACACCGGCGACTACTCGGTGCCCGCCATTGCGAATGGCGCCGGCAACGGCTATCCCAATCTGCTGATGCCCGGCGGCTTCTACAACAACCGCATCAGAACCAAGAAGGTCGATCCGATTCTGCAGGACAACCTGAGCTGGCAGAAAGGGAACCATTTCTTCCAGTTTGGCGGCTATTGGGAGACCGGAACCTACAACGGCATCGCCGATTCCGGGGCCTACCCACAAGGCGAATATACGTTCAACGCCAATAGCGCGTTCTATGAGTACGGCGCGTCCTTTGGAAGCGCCCAGTTCGTCACCTGCTCAAACCCCAACCCGCTGGGAACCCTGCGCAATTCAGGCTCCAACTATGTCGGCAGTTGTTATAACCCGAACGCTCTGATCTATGAGGGCTACGCCGATTCCTATCAGCAAAGCAACTTCACTCCAACGGTCGACATGCGCTACCAGACCGTCTCCGGATATGCGCAGGACACCTGGAAGATTCACAATCTTTCCCTGATTCTGGGAGCGCGAATCGAGCACCTCGGCGGCTGGGCGGATCGACATAACAACGGCCTGGCGACGTTCTCCCCAAGCCTTTACAGTACGCAATGCGGAGGATTCTCGCGCAGTTGCAGCAGCGCCTTCATGCCGGGCATCACATGGCACTCCCGGGATTCCTCCGTTGCCGACGGCGTGAATTCACCGGCATCGGTTTATTTCACGCCTCGCCTTGGCGCCTCGTGGGATATCTTCGGCAAGCGCAATACGGTTCTGCGCGGCGGTTGGGGCATGTACCGGAACGAGGAGCAATTCCAACCCTATGCGCTCGCGGCGGCCACGGCTCAGGGATACCAGAACACTTATGTGAACGGAACGCTTTCGTTTAACTATATCGACAGTCAGACACCGATCAATCCTGCCGATTTCACCGCCTACACGCTGTCTCCGACGGATACGAAGCGACCCATTTACAACGAATACAACATCGGTATTGACCAGTCGCTGCCTTGGCACTCGCATCTGGAGGCGGGATTCGTCGGCAGCCACAATATCAACCTGGGTTCTTACTCGACGGGAAACACGTATAACAGCGCGTCGGACCTCAACATCATCTGCGGAATCGAGTCTGGCACGCTCTGTAATCAGGAACGGCCGAACCAGAACCCTAACATGCTCAGTTCGATTACGCCCGATAACCTGTTCGGCGTCAGCACGCAGTCGCTCTGCGGATACGATAATGGAGCGCTTTGCCAGGCGAATGGGGTATCCAGCGGTATCAGTGCGTTCAGCACCGCCGAGACCGATTTCTATCGTCCATACCCATTTTATCAGCACGTTTATCAGCTTCAGCACAACTTCTACTCGAATTACAACAGCGTTCAGGTCGAATGGAACAAGGCTGCAGGGATTGTCTCGTTCGGCGCCAACTACACATTCGCCAAGAACCTCGCCACCGCGTCGTCGTGGAGCAACATCATTGCGGATCCGTTGAATCTGCGCAACGACTATAACGCCGTACCGTACGATCGCTCGCAGGTGTTTAACATTCACTACCTGATCAATTTCGGCAAGCGCTACAAAGGCGGCAGCCGGATACTGAGGGAAACAGCCAACGATTGGCAGATTTCAGGAATTTCCTCAGTGGAGAGCGGGTTCCCGCTGGCGTCGGAGCAGGGCGAGAACTTTGGTTTCGGCTACGGTTCGGTTTTGCCGGTGCAGGTTGAATACCCCGAGCAAACCTCCGCTTCTGCTGAGGAAACCTGCAAGAACACCTACAACATACCGCCCGACCAGAACGGAAACACCTACTGCATCCAAAGCATGAGCCCGGTGGTCTGGCTGGGTTCGACGGATATTCAGTTGATGCCGACGGTGGTGGGCAATGTGCGGGGAGGACCGAAAACCCATCAGTTCGTCAATCCGCTGGGATTCGGGCTGCCACTTCCGGAAAGCAACGGCTGGTACCGGGTTCCTTACATCCACTCGCCCTACTATATTGACCACGATGCCACGGTATTGAAGAACTTCTCGATGGGTGAGGGCAGGAACCTGCAGGTCCGGATGGCCGGCTTTAATCTGTTCAACCACCCGCTGGTGTCGTTCAACAACGAGAACACCGAGAACCTGGACCTTGGATTCGTCGAAGCGACGGCGGGAAAGCCGCTGACGAGCAATGTGCTTGAATACCCGAACTTCGGCGTCGCCGACATCAAGGTCGGGAGCCGGCTTGTGGAGTTAGGTGCGAAGTTTACGTTCTAGGGAGCTTTTTGCCGGGTGGATGTGCGAAGCACTACAAACATCCGGCGCGGGATGGTCAGGGCGCCAAGCGAATATCTGGCGACCGGACAGGAAAGCGAAGAGAGTGCGGCGCCTTCGATAATGCCGTGAGGAAGGATGGACGGCGGTCAGGCAGCCGTTCGGAAATGCAGTTCGGATAGAGATCGATTTGGGAGGGGAAGTATGGCCATGGCGTCTGCTGTCATGTTTCGTAAGGTCGCACGGATTGCGTGCCTGGTTCTTTTTGTCGGCTTGCTCTTTGGCGGTGCGGCCACGGCCCAGTTGCCGATTACCGCGCCGGCCCCGGTGACGGTTGGCTCGGTGGTTCCCTTCAGTCACGGCAGTACCGGCACATGGGGCCAGATTTATCAGATGGCGGTTGCGCCGAACGGCACCATCTTGTTTCTGGACGCTCCAGGCGCCAGCCTGTACGCACTAGCGCCGGGCGCCACTCAGCCCACGCTTCTTGCTGGTCCGGTGGCCTCGGGAGGCTCGTCAAATTGCTCGACGCTCGAACAAGCCAACAACAGCGACTGGAACTCGAGCCTGATTGTCGACAAAAACAACACGATCTACATCGGTGACCGATACGGAAGCGCGGTGGCCTACTGCGTAATCCCGTATGTGAACGGCGCCTGGACCTTCCAGGCCTCCGACAACTGGACCACGGGTGAGCCCGTCGGCTGCACGACCGGCGCGGGTTCGCAATGCACATCGGGCACCGAGGTGATTTGGCCGCAGTCGATGGCAATTGGGGACGACGGCACCATTTATGTCGGCTCGTCCGGCAACACCGACGGAAGCGGCATCTGGTCTTTTACTGTCACGAACGGAGTGGCGTCGACTCCCACGGCATTGGCCGTCGAACTGGAAGCGGATGCCTCGAGCATCGCGGTGGATCACGCCGGAAATCTCTTTTTCCTTGAGAACGTTTATGGGTCGCCAAGCAGCAGAGTTGACGGCATTCGTGAAATCGTGAAAGGCAGCCCAACGGTTGTTGGCACGTCAGGCAGCGGCAGCGGTCTCGAGGCTTCGCTGCCACGCATCGACGAAGGGTTCCAGGGCGTTTCTGGTTTGGCCTTCGACGCATGGGGCAACCTCTACTTTGGGAGCCAGCAGAACTCCGCTTACGGTGGAGAAGTGAATGGCGTGTTCATGATCCCGAACGAAGGGACTCCCAAGGCGCCCAACCTGGTTTGGGCTGACACGGTAAGGGTTTCGCCGGTCTACAGTGGTTTTTACCCCTTGGTTGATCCGAGAGGCTATCTCTGGATTGCGGACGGCGGCGGCGGAAGCAACTGGGGGCCAACGGGTACGATTGCGCCAGTATGCTCGACTAAAACCAATACGACGATTGACCAAACGTGCACCAGTTCCTCCGTGGTGCTTTGGGCCATGGGCGGCGCGAATGTGGGGACCTCGCCCGTTGGCACGCCTGGACCGGTGCAGACTCTGTATTACAGCTTCAGCAAGCCCACTACCGGCACGTTCACGCTAGCAGGTAGCGCCGGCAGCAACTTTGCGGCAGTCGCGGCAAATCCCAGTCCCGATCCCACCGTGACACCAGCCGTGCCGCCTTGCACTTCCGGCGCCACGTACCCGGGATTCAGCGCCAATGAGACTACGAACGCTGCCTATAGCTGGTGCCAATATTTTGTGCAGCTCGACACCAAGACCGCCGGGAGCGTCTCCGGCGAGGTGCAAATTGTCGATTCCAGCGGGGTCGTCCCGGGCAGCAACGCCTATCTGTATGGCGTTGGGCAAGGGTCGAATATAGCGGCCGTCTCCACCACCGCGGCTCAATCGGTGGCCACAGGCTTGCAGGAGCCGGGGCAAGTGGCGGGCGATGCGTTTGGTGATGTCTTTGTGGCCGATGCCACGCTGGGAACGGTAGAGGATTACCCTGTCAGCACAACAGCAAGGCCATTCGTGGGCACCGCGATCACCGGCTTCACAGCTCCCACCGGAGTCGCGGTTGACCCAGTGGGTGACCTTTACGTCGGCGACTCGGGCAGCGTTTACGAGATTCCCTATGTCAGTGGCGCTCTCGCCACCAAGGAGCAGACCGCGCTTCTAAAGGGTCTTGGGAACGATCTCAATCTGGCGGCCGACGCCTCCGGTGATGTTTTTGTTGCGGACAAGTCGAATAAGCAGGTGATCGAGATCCCCAATCCACAGACTGCGCTTTTGCGCGATGGCCTTTCGAATCTGGTTTTGGGAGCGAGTGCGAAATTCACGAGCCCCTCGGCCATCGCCACCGACAACTCGGGTAACGTGTGGGTGGCCGATGGAGCAAACCTGTGGGAGATCACTTTACCTTATGGCCAGGCGGCCGAAGTCATTACAGGCGGACTTTCCGCGCCAGTGACCGGCTTGGCCATCGATCCTTCCGGTTCCATCTTTGTCGCGGAGTCAACAGGCCTCTGGTGGATTCCCTATCTGGCCTCCTCGGGCGGACTGAGCTTCTCTCAAGCAGTCCAGGTGAGTAGCATTCCGGTATTGGGGAGCGCTCCGATTGGCGTCGGCCTGGATGGGTTCGAGAATGCTTATGTTTCGTACGGATCGGGAGCATCGGCGGGGCTTTCACAAGTGGGCGCGGGCGGGTCGGTCAACTTCGACAATTACTCCCCGGAACTGAATCCCGACGTTCCCTTCGAATATGATGCGCTGCTCTTCAACCTTGGCAATGCGCCGTTGACGCTATCGGCATTTTCAGGCGACTCGATTACCGGCACAAATGCAGGCGACTTTACCGTTGGGGCGGCGACCGAGAACTCCCCGGCCTGCGGCCCTGGAACGAGCACTCTGCCGGGAAGTTTCTGCTACCTCGGGTTGGTTGTTGATGCCCAGGCCGCTGGACTGAGTGTTGCCTCCGCGACAATTGACAGCAACGCCGTGAACGCGCCCGCTCTCAACGTCGCGCTTTCGGCGAACTCAATTGTCGATCCACGCAGCGCGACTTCGATGACCGTAGTGGCCGCGCCCCTAACCGGCGTCGTATATCCGGGCAGTGTAACGATTACAGTTACGGTGAGCGCCCAAACTTCCAGCAACGGGACCCCGGCATGCGCAACCGGCGTGCAATGCGTGTCGCTGAACCTGACGGGCCAAGCAAAGCAAACCGCGACCCTCACCAATGGCGTCGCCACGTTCACTTACAAGGGATTGGGCGGTGGTTCCTACAGGGCGACCGGAGGATACTCCGGGCTGGGCGTAGCGGGGACTCCTCCGGACTTCGCCGCGACCGGAAACTTTACCACCTTTGTGGTTGCACCTGCGAGTCCAACATTTAAGGTGGCCGCTCCTGCCAACGCCAGCAGCGCCAATCTCACCGTTTATAACGGAAACACCTTCCTCGCGAGCGGAGCCAGCGACACGATCACAGCATCAGTGACTTCGACGGTGGGAACACCGACGGGCACGGTAACTTTCTGCTCGAGTTACACGAGTGGGAAATGCACGCCTGCCGATTCAAGCCAAGGCGTCAACGGCGCCATTGCCTTAAGCGGCAATGGGACAGCCACCTTCTCGACGTCGAATCTTGGGCTGGGGGTGTACAACCTTACCGCGGTGTATAGCGGCGATCCGAACTTTGCCAGCGAAACCAACGCTCTGCCGACGTTTGAGGTGATCGTACCCAGCGATGAAGTCACTGCTGCTCCGGCAACACTGACCATTACGCCGGGGACGCCGGCGACGACAACCCTCACGCTGCAACCATTGGTGGGATTCTCGACGAGCGTTTCGCTGGCCTGCGTTCCCGGCTCTCTGCCGAGTTACACCGAATGCACCTTCGGGTATCCAGGCGGCGGAGCAGCTCCTGGCGTAATCCCCGTGGGCAACAATGGCACAGCGCCGACAAGCATCACGATCACGGTCAGCACGAACGTCTGCACCGGGAACTGCGGAATCACGAGCATGCTCGACAAGAGCCGGACTAACATTCTGGCGCAGCGGGCGCCATGGTCGCTGGCCGGGCTGTTCGGATTAGGGTTGATCGGAGTGATCACCGGCCGCAAGAGAATGAAGCGTTACTTGGCCCTGATGTGCGTTGCGATGATGTTCTCCGGCGTCTTCATGGGCTTAGCGTCCTGCACGAATGCGGGTTACTCGACACCACCGAAGATACCACCGGTGGTCACGCCGGGTGGCACCTACAACATTCAGGTGATTACTTACAACAACGTCACTGGACAGCAAAACTCCGTTGCGGTTCCGCTGTTTGTCATCCCGACAACGGTTCAATAGAGGAGCACCTAAAAGGGCGGAGAGATCAACGGTTTTCCGGGAGCACGAGGCAGCTCCCGGAAACCAAGAAGAGAACGGGAGCCTCGAACCTCGAGTGAGAGGAAAACCGCTCGTGGAAAGTTGATACGAGTTCTTTGGGAGGAATGTTATGGCCACCACGTTGTTCACCGCTGTGCGCCGGTTCGCAGGCGTTGCGTTTACGCTGTCGCTCGTCAGCCTTTGCTTGTGCATAGCCGCCGCAGGCCAGAGCGCCACGTCGCTGGTGACATCCAGTGTTACGAGCGGGTTGACGCCGCCGGCGACCTGGGATGCCATTTGGCAGACCGCGGCCTCACCCAACGGGGACTTCGTCGCTGCAGATTTTGAAGGAGCGGCGACAACGCAGTGGCAGGCGGGCAGCATAAACCCGATCATTGTTTACGCGCCGGGCTCATCAGGTCCCGGCGGAGCCTGGGCAAACAATGGACTGGCGATCGATCCGTGGAACAACCTGTGGCTGAATAACAATTGGAACGGCGGTATTGGATGGGTTCCTTACAATGCTGCAACGCGCACCTGGAACACGGCCGCGGCGGCTACCTGTGCAAACAATCTCTCCATCGGATATTTTCAGACTGCCGGCATGGCAATCAACTCGAGCGGGACGCTGGCATTCAGCACAGAGAACGGAGCCCCCAATGTCGGCATCAATACTTTAACCGTGACCCCGACCTGCGCTGTGTCAAATTTGCAAGCGGTTGTAGTGAAGTCTACAGCCCGGGCGCGAGCCCTCGCCATGGATAACGCGGGGAACATCTATGAATTTCAAGACGGCGGGCTCCCTGGAGTGATCAGGATTCCAGCAGGAACCGTCAACCTGGCCACCGACCAGAATCCCAACGAACCAGCCAAAACTGTTGAGCTCAATCCGGCGCTTTTGGACGTTGAGCCTATGATTCCCAACCCCGGCGGCTCGGGAACTATCCCGCTCCTAACGCTCAACGGCAACTCCACCATTGATGGGATGGCCGTGGATGGGGCCGGCAATGTCTACATTGGGAGCAGTCAGTATGGCGTATTCATGGTTCCGAACGAGAACGGCACTCCAAATCCTCTCGATTGGGTGATGGTTTCGCCGATTCCCGCGTCAGCTCAGATCTCCATCGATCCAACAGCCGACACGCTCTATGTGCCTACCTCAGCTCTCTGGCCGGCTCCGGCAACTCCGTACAGTGCCGTCAATACCGGGAAGGCAGCGATCGGCGTTGGTGAGGCAGGCGCGGTTCAAGTCGGAAAGCAAGCCGCAAATCCATTGACTGTCCAATACTCCTTCACGAGCGCCTTGAATCCGACTTACTATTTGAATTTGCCACAAGGCGCAAATTCTATATCGGGAAACGTTACGCCGGCGAGGTTTGTCATTCAGGAGGGCGGCGTAACAGCACCGGACTTTCAAGTGTCGACCGGGGGAACCTGCGCGGTCGGAACGACGTACCCCATTCTGCCTACGGGGAGTCAGACTGTTCCAACAACATCCTGCACTCTCAACGTGACATTCACCCCGCTTCATGTTGGCAGTGTGTCTGCCGTGCTGTTGATGCAAACGGCGCAGACCACGGGCGGCGTCACGACCTATACCACCGTCGCCACCACGAGACTGCATGGCACAGGGCTGGGCGCGTTGATCCAGACGACTCCTGCAATCGAGTCGGCAATCGGCAGCGGCCTGAAAGCGCCAACCCAGATTACGACTGATGTGCTGGGCAATATCTACGTTGCGGATTCCGGCCTGAACGAGGTTTTGAAGTATGCGGCCGGTTCGAGCGCGTCTGTGACCATCGGCTCAGGATTCACGCAGGTGACCGGAGTAGCCGTAGACGGCAATGGCGATGTGTTCATTGCGGACGGCGGCGCCGGCAGCGTCGACGAAGTTCCTTATGGGGCCACCGCATCGGGACAAATTACGTTACTGAGCGGTCTCGGCGGCAATTTGACAGTTGCCGTGGATGGTTTGGGGCATCTTTTTGTCGCCGACCCATCGAATGGGCGCGTGGTCGAGTTGAGCAATCTTGGCGGCGCGTTCGGTCCGAACAGCCAAGCCGAGCTCTTCCTTACTACGGGCTTCAAAACCCCGTCGTATGTTGCTGTCGATCCCAGCAACAACCTGTTTGTCATCGACGGTGCGAATCTGTTTGAGGTGCCGTTCGGCGCGACATTACCAACCGCATGGCTGACCAATCTTAGCGGTGCAACGGGCGTGGCCGTCGATCCTTCGGGGGCCGTCTACGTTTCTTCGTCGGGCGGCACCATCCGGATTCCTTACGTTGGTGGAGCGCTTGATTCCGCCGGGCAAACCTCGGTGGCTACAAGCGTGACCAGCCCAGCGGGCGTGGCTGTTGACAATCTGGGAAATGTCTACCTGGCAGATGGCACCGCTTTGAACGTGCATCTTGTGGCCACGAGCGGCACACTCAACTTTGGAAATGTGGCTTTGAACACGATGCCCTCATTGAATGTGCCCGTGACCAACGCTGGCAACTCGCCGCTAACGGTCACCGGTTACACCAGCGCGAATACCGGCGCAACAAGTATCTATCCGCCCGATTATTCGGGGGCTGACGGAACCTGCATTGCGAATAGCCCGATCGCGGCTGGCGCGAGCTGCCAGGTTGCGGTGACCCTGAACCCAGGGCCCGGCGAGCAGGGCACGTTGGCTGGCCAGATCGCGATCACCAGCAATGCGGCAAATCCGGCGGCAGTAATAGATGCCACGGGAGTCAGCGCCGCACTGGCCAATTCCAAGTCGGCGGGCACCGTCTTGAGCGCGTCCCAGGTGGTGAATACGCAGATCACGATAACGGTCGCGGCCTCGAGCGGAACCAATACTCCCTCCGGCACGGTAACGGTGACTTATCCAACGTGGACCGTGGAGACCCCGAACCCATGCGGGAGCGGCAATGAGCCAGCCTGCGTTCCGACAGTTACGCCGACAACGGCCACCGCTTCAGGAACCCTTACAAATGGAAAGCTTACCTTGACCCTCGCGCCCGTGTTGGCCGGGAGTGACACGTTCAATATCTCTTACGGAGGCGACAGAGTCTTCGGCCGATCGACCACGTCAGTCACGTTCGCGGTGGCAAAGTCGCTGGCACTCGGATACACGCTGCCTCCGTCTCCTGATCCGACCGATATTTACCTGCCGCTCACGCTGGAGGAAGATGGCTCCACTCCTTACGACAGCTCGGTCGGCGGCGTTCAGTACAACTTCAAGGTTACGGTGAACACTGCGGCAGGTATTCCCACCGGAACATTGACCTTCAACGACAACTCAACCGCCTGCCCGCCGGGAACCTCCCCTTCGGGGACTGGCGCTACGGCTTGCCAGCTAACGAACTATACGGGTATCGCCTGTCCTCAACAGGCCGGCGCCGCCGTGGTTCAGATCCAGAACTCCGGCGCCTTACTGACCGGGGCTCAGGCTTCATTTGCCACCTCGTGCCTGCCCATGCCGCAGAACACGACTTACACTCCGTTCATCTCCACGCACTTTGTCACACCGGTGTATAGCGGCGATTCCAATTTCCTGCCGCCGGCCACGGCTGCAGCTGGAACGCTTTTCCAGGTCATTCGCAACCCCGGCATCGCGTTCACCAATTCGGCAGGCGCGCAGATTACCACCGCGCCGTCGTTGACGGTCTCGGCTGGATCCACGACCAGCATTGCCCTTTACCTCAGTTCGATTCTGGGCTACGGTGCGGCTGGAAGAAATCAGGCGGAGAACGATTACAACTTCCCCGTCACGCTTTCATGCACCAGCCTGCCGCCGCATGCGACGTGCTCGTTCAGCTATCCCAACCCGGATCCCCTGGTCCCCACAGCACTGGATATCACCTGTCCATCGGGAACCAACCAGAATGTCGTAGACTCGCTGGCAGCGGGACTTTCGACATGCAGCCTCGGTATGGCAACCCTCACGATCAACACCGACGTGACGGCGGGGACGTCAACCACCACCACCAGTCAAGTCGCTCGCGTGAGTTCGATTGCGTTGGCCGGTATCTTCGGCCTGGGCATGATCGGACTCTTCTTCCGCCGCAAGGCCTTTGAAAAAGCCCGCATGCTGCTCGTGGTCTTCCTGATTGGCGCAGGTTGCGCGCTGGCGGTCAGCATTACTGCTTGCTCCACCACCAACCTGAGCCCGAATGCGGCGCTTGCGACACCGTCAGGCACATACACGGTTCAGGTTACCGCGCAGCAAGTGGGCAACGAATGCATCACCGCGCCCGCTGCCGGCGGCGCCAACTGCATCATTCCGGGAAGCGGGTCGGCAACGAACAACGGCTTGTTGATCTACGGCAGTTCGAACCAGCTCAACCTGCCGTTCTATATCAACGTGACCGTACAGTAGGAAGCAGCCGAAGCACGAAGAAACGCTCAAAAAGAACGCGCCCCTAACCGGGCGCGTTCTTTTTTGCAAGGAAACTGTTGAGGCTGGTGGGCCACCCAATCTAGACGACATGCGTTCCCCTCAGAAATGGGGTACCCCGTCCTAACTTTGTTAGGGCGGGAAGCACTGAACCGGCCCAGCCTTAATTCCGGGTCGTATTCCCATCTGCTCCCGCCTTCGCGCGGTCCACTCGGACTCGATCTCGACCCTGCCCTCCATGCCGGTCAGGTAGTGCCGGTAGCTGGACCACTTCCAGTCCTCAGGCCGCGCCACCAGGCCACGAGCCACGGGGTTGCGGTGAATGTAACGCAGTTCTTCAACGCGCTTCCTGTTGCTCCATACGTTGAAGTCTTAGTAACGCGCCTGCCAGAAGGGCTCCGCGCTCCTCAGCGCAAGCCGGCGAGCCACCGACTGTTTCAGGGCCTGAATCGCAATGGAAAGCTGTCCTTTTTCCGGCTCACTCACCAGCAGATGCATGTGCTCCGGCATCA